>CALVPS010000009.1 GCA_944354035.1 uncultured Clostridia bacterium
AAAACGCCCGCAGCAGTCCGTTCAGGTTTTCGTTCGTCCCTTTTTGCTATGTGTTATACGGATCGGCAAAATACATATCGCAGCGCAGCGCTCTTTCTCTTCCCCCGGTAAATCCGATGGCATATAAGCCGAAACGCCAAAAAGGCACCGCCCTCGGCAGAGCGGCCGCGGGCGGAATGCACTATGGCCGCAGCAGCGCCCTTGCCACCGCGGCGCGATAGGCGCGGTAGAACGTCTCGCTGCGCTCGGCGCTTTTGGCGGAAGGCGCAAAGACGCGCTCGGAGACGCGCAGACGGGCGACCTCCTGCAGATCGGCAAGCCCCAGCGAGACGGCACAAAGGAGCGCCGCGCCCATGGCGGTGCTCTCCCGCTCGACGGGACGGTCGACCGGTACGCCCAACACGTCTGCCTGGAACTGCATCAAAAAGTTGTTGGCGCAGGCGCCGCCGTCGCAGCGGATAGCGGTGAGGGTCGACCCGCTGTCGCGCTGCATACAGTCCGTCAGGTCGCGCGCGCCGTAGGCGATGCTCTCCAGCACCGCCCGTACGAGGTGGGCGCGCTCCGTTCCGCGCGTGATGCCGGAAAACAGTCCGCGCGCCGCGGGATCCCAATAGGGCGCACCCAAACCGGTAAAGGCCGGTACAAAATATACGCCGCCCGTATTGGGCACGCTCTGCGCGATGCGCTCGCTCTCGGCGGCGGACGAAATAAGTCCAAGCCCGTCGCGCAGCCACTGCACGCCGCTTCCGGCGTGAAACATGCTCCCCTCCAGCGCATACGTCGTCTTCCCGCCGATACGGCAGGCGATCGTGGAAAGCAGCCCGTGCGACGAGGCGACGCACCGCTCCCCCGTATGAAACAGCATGAACAGCCCCGTACCGTAGGTGATCTTGCTTTCACCGGTATCGAGACAGGCCTGCCCGAAGAGGGCGGCCTGCTGATCGCCCGCCGCGCCCGCAACGGGGATGCGGCGTCCCTTTAATTGCGTTTCGCCCATGCGCGCGTCGGAAGATACGACGGTCGGCAAAACGGCGCGCGGGATGTCGAAACGACGCAGCAGCTCCTCGTCCCAACGCAGCGCTCTGATATCGAACAACATGGTACGCGAGGCGTTCGTGACGTCGGTGACGAACGATCTTCCCTCCGTAAGCTTATAAATGAGATAGCTGTCCACCGTACCCGCGCACAATTTGCCGGCCAAGGCGAGACGGCGGGCAGACGGCACGTTCTGCAACGCCCAAACAATTTTTCCCGCCGAAAAATAGGCGTCCGGCACCAGTCCCGTGCGCGCGGCGATCAGCGCGCGCGTCTCGCCGTCGAGGGCGGCGCACCAGTCGCTTGTCCGGCGGCACTGCCAGCCGATGGCGGGGCAGATCGGTTCGCCCGTTTCGCGGTTCCACAGCACCGTCGTCTCGCGCTGGTTGGCGATCCCGATACCCGCGATCTGCTCGACGCCCGCAAAACGCACGCAATCGTTCAACACGTAGGCGGCCATATAATATATTTCGTTGGCATCCTGCTCTACCCAACCCGGCTGCGGAAAGCTCTGTCCTGCCTCGCGGCGCGCCCCGTGCACGAATTTTTTTTGCACGAGGTCGTATACGAATGCACGGATGCTGGTCGTCCCCGCGTCGAGCGCTATGATATACCGCATGATCTTCTCCTCGTCCTTGCATGCCCCGCGCGCCGCGGAGCACAAACAACGCCGCCGCAGACGCAGGCGCTCCGCACGCCGAGCGTACGGAGCGCCGCGCCGCCTATGCAAGCGACAGAATGTTGTGATAAATTTGCGTATCTTCCGGCAAAAAGGTGTTAAAAATGACCCGTACCCTGCTTTCGGGATGACGCATTTTCCAATTGAGCACCGCGCCGACGGCGATCTCCGCCGCCTCCTCGCGCGGGAAACTGAACACGCCCGTCGAAATACAGCAAAATGCCAGCGACGAAAGCCCCGCCTCCTCCGCCGTATTCAGACAGGAGATGTAGCACGAGCGCAGCTGCGCCCGCTGCCGCTCTTCCACGCTGTGCCAGATCATGGGACCAACCGTGTGCAGAACATAGCGCGCCGGCAAATTATAGGCGCGCGTCAGTTTACACTCGCCGCAGTCCTCCTCTCTGCCCTGCAGCGCCAAGATTTTGGCGCAATCGCCGCGCAGCTGCATCCCCGCCGCCGAATGGATGACGTTGTCGATGCAGTTGTGATCGGGCAAAAAACACCCCAAAAGCCCCTTGTTGGCCGCGTTGACGATGCCGTCGGCGGCAAGGCGCGTAATATCCCCCTCCCACAGCGCAATGCCCGGTTTGCGGTCGGGAAAATCCTGCGGCGAAACGATCCCCCGCTCCACGCTCTCCGTCCAAAACAGCGCGTCCTGCACGGCAAGGATGTCCGACGGGACGGGATGCGCGGGACGTTCGTTCATATAGCCGCGCACAAGCCGGCGCTTGCGCTCGTATGTGGCGCTGAAGGCGGCGATGAGTCCGCGTTCGCGCAGCAAAAACTTTAACAGCGTATCGCATGCCTCCGTGCAGGCGGCGCGGTCGAGCAGCGCGGGACGCGGGTAGGGCGAAAGGTCGATCGCGCTGCGGTATTCGGAAAACGAAAGCCCCATTGCTACGCCCTCTTGTTCTTGTTGTAATTGATCAGGCAGCCCGCCAAAAGAATGCCGCGTTCATCCTCCGTCAGCGCGCCCAGCTCCAGCACGACGTCGCGCGGCTTACCCGCGGAGATCACTTTTGCCACGGCGCGTTCCTCCCCCGCCGCCACCAGCGCGGCGATATCGGCAATATAAACGTAGTCCCCCACGCGCAGATCGGCCTTGGCGCACGTAAAGGGCAGCATGCCCCAATTGATCAGGTTGGAGCGGTAGCGCTTGGTGGCATACTCGCGGCAGACGTTCGCTACGCCGCCCAGCACGCGCTGGCAGGACGCCGCCTGCTCGCGCGCGGAGCCGTCGCCCGGACGATTGGAGACGACCACGCTGCCGTAGATCGTTCCCTCCGCGGGGACGAAGGGAGCGAGCTCAGCCAGCACGTCGCCCGGAAGGACGCCCGTACTGCGGCGCACCCCCTCGTCCGCCGCGACCGCCTTGGCGCGGCCGACGTACTGCGGATCTTTGCGCGAGAGGGTAAACTCTGCCAGTTTGAGCGGATTGGAGCGATAGGACGAGGTCTCGCCCGAAGGGATCAGCTCGTCCGTTGTGGTCACGGGATCGGTGAGCACGGAGACGACCTTCATCAACAGGTGCTTGCCCAATGCGATCTGCTCGGGCCAGTCGGCGATGTTTGGGCCGTAGACGAGCGCGGCCGAAGGATCGGGTCGCCCCGCGCCGCGGTAGACGCGGTTTAAATAAATTTTTTCGTCGAACCGATACTTTTTGACGCGGCGGTTATAGGAGAGATCGAGCGCGGACGTGAGGATGCCGCCGTTGGCCGCCGTGGCGGCAATGGAGCGGGCGTCCATCAGCGCCACCGCCGCAAGCTGTCCCTGCGCAGGCTTGCTGCCCTCGCGGTTTTCAAAGTTGCGGGTGGTATGGCGGATAGAGAGCCCGTTGTTGGCGGGCACATCGCCCGCGCCGAAACACGGGCCGCAAAAGGCCGTTTTTACCACGGCGCCCGCCTCAAGCAGCGCGCCCACGTACCCGCCGTCGGCAAGGCACTTGTACACCGGCTGCGAAGCGGGATATACGCTGAGCGAGAACGCGCCGACGCCGACCGATCGATCGCGCAAAATTTCCGCCGCCTCGGCGATGTTTTCGTATCCGCCGCCCGCACACCCGGCGATGATCCCCTGATCGACGTACACCTTTCCGTCCCGCACCTTGTCCGTAAGGGTAAACGAATCGTCCCCCTTTATTTTGCGCCCCTGCTCTTCGACCTTTTTTAAAACAGGCAGCGGATCGGCGAGGAACGTGCGGAGAGGGTACACGTTGGACGGATGAAAGGGCAGCGCGATCATGGGCTCTACGCGCGTGAGATCCACGATCACCGCGCCGTCATAATAGGCGGGCTGCACCGCGGTCATTTTGCGATAGTCCTGCGGACGGCCGTGTATGCGGTAGTACTCCTCCGTCGCCTCGTCCGTCTCCCATATGGTGGAAAGACAGGTGGTCTCGGTCGTCATGACGTCGATCCCGTTGCGGAAATCCATCGAAAGGTTGGCAATGCCGGGCCCGATAAATTCCAAAATTTTATTTTTGACGAAGCCGCAGGAAAACGTCGCGCCGATCAGCGCCAGCGCCACGTCCTGCGGGCCGACCCCCTTGCGCGGCTTGCCGCGCAGGTACACCGCCACCACGGGAGGACGGGCGATATCATACGTCTGCCGCAGGAGCTGCTTTACCAGCTCGGGCCCGCCTTCGCCCACCGCCATCGTGCCTAGCGCGCCGTAGCGCGTATGCGAGTCGGAGCCCAAGATCATGGCGCCGCACTTTGCGGCGCACTCACGCATGTACTGGTGAATGACTGCCAGGTGCGCGGGCACATAGTCGCCGCCGTATTTTTTGGCGGCGGACAGCCCGAATACGTGGTCGTCCTCGTTGATGGTGCCCCCCACCGCACACAAGGAGTTGTGGCAGTTGGTCAGCGTATAGGGGATGGGGAAAGCGGTAAGTCCGCTTGCCTTTGCCGTTTGGATGATGCCGACATAAGTGATATCGTGCGAGGCGATCGCATCAAAACGAAGCTTTAACTGCGCCTCGTCGCCCGTATTGTGGGCGGCCAACACGCCGTAGGTGAGGGTATTTCGGATCGCCCGCTCCTTTTTATCGGACGTAAAAAAGGCCTGCGCCTCCTTTACGATGCGGCCCTCCGTATAATAGACGCCCTTTTTGATGAGTTTTACCATACGTACCTCCGTTCTGCGTAGACCGCCCTGCGGCGCGCGGACGCGGCCGGCGGGCTAGCCTTATTTGTTTTATTATATTTGTTATATTATAGCGGAACGCGCGCGATTTTTCAAGCGATCGGCGGCGAAACGCAATATTTTTTCCCATTTTGCCAACAACGCCCCCTTTTTGCGGCGCGGGGCGATCTTTGTGCCCTTTTTTGCGGCGCTTCCCTTGCTTTTTTGCAAAAAATACGCTATACTGTTCGCATGAAAGAGAGCTCCGCATCCAACAACGCACCCGACGCGCCGACGCCCGAAAGGCGCTACCGCTACCGCTTTTCCGCGCCCGTGCTGGCGCTGCTGATCGCTGCGCTCGTACTGTGCGGCGTGGGCTTTGCGCTGACCACCTGGCAGCTGACCGACTTTATCGGCAACGGCGATGTGACCTATGCCTTTGAGTGGCTGAAATTTGCGATATTATACCTTGTGTGCCTGTTTTTGGCCGTATTTTTGGCGGCGGCGCTGATCCGCGCGGAATATGTGCTGACCGAGCGCGAACTGTGCGTGCGCTTCGGGTTTGTGTGCATCCGCAGGCAGCTGAGCGAGATCCGACACGTGCACCTGTTTAAGGGTGCGGGAAAGCTGGCCGTATACTTTGACGAGGCGGGCGGTAAGGGCATGGCCGTCGTCATCCGCGAATCGCAGTACGGCGATTTTATAAAGACGCTGATCGGCCGCAACGAGCGCATTGAATTTTCGTTTACGACCGCCGAAGAAGAGGAAGAGTTCAAACGCAAAAAATGACCCGTTTGCACAGACCGAACGCCGGGCGCCCGCGTGGCGCTCTTTTTTTGTGCGTCTGCTCGGACGCGTGCCGCACATCCCGCTTTTCGACCCCGCGTGGCGCTCTTTTTTTGTGCGTCTGCTCGGACGCGTGCCGCACATCCCGCTTTTCGACCCCGCGTGGCGCTCTTTTGGGTGGAAAAGCGCTCCGCCGATCGCCGAGCGACGCTAAAAGGCGTCCTTTTCCGTCTTGCTCCACACGGAGGCGATATAGGCGAGCCGCACGCGCTGCGGCGCAAGACGCGTGGCGGCGTAGATGATGTGGTTCCAGAAACCGACGATCTTGCTTGCGCGGTTCTTTTGTACGGCCCGCAGCGAAGCGAGCGCCACGGTGCGCGGCGGCAGCGCGGAGACCCGCCCGAAAAAGCCGTGCGAGCGGATATTTTCTTTGATATCTTCGCGCGTTGGGATCCCGCCGGGAAGCACCACGGTCACCTTGGCGCGCCCCTTCAGCTCGCGGTGCAGGGCAATAAAAAACTGCTCCAGCGCCTTTTTTTTTTTTCTTTACAGCGCAAAATACGGCATGGGACATGCCGCCGACATGCTGCCGACGGCCAAAAATTCAGGCGTGCCGTTCAGGTCGCAGCGCGAAAGCACCCCGCGGACCAGCGACACCGCGCCCTCGAGATTGACGCGCGCCTGCAGAACGATCTTCTCTTCGGTATAGCGTTCGACGGCCTTTTGGGTGTCGACCCCCGCTACGTACACAAGGCGCGAAAAACGCATGCCGCACGCGTCGGCATGCGCAAACAGCGCCATGCGCCGGGCGCTGTCCGTCAGATCGCAGGCAAACGTCTCCACCGGCAGCGCGGGAAATTTTTGCCGCAGTTCCGCCTTCAGCGCCGCAAGGCGCACTTCGCTGCGCCCCGTAAGATACAGCGCCTGCCCGCGCTCGGCCAAGAGCCGCGCAAACGCGCCGCCGAGCCCGCCGCAGGCGCCCGTAAGCAGCGTATATTCCATACTCCCCTCCCCGCGCCGCGCGCGCCGCCCGAAAGCGGACGGTATACGGGCGCGACGGACGGCGGCCGCACGGCAGCCGAGCCGTCACTTTAAAAATTTGCCGTACACTTCCGATACGGGCGAAAACGAAGCAAACGTATCGGGATACTTGCGGATGATGCGCTGCACTTCGCCGATCTGACGCTTGCGGATGATGCACACCAGCAGGCTCTTGTTCGCGTGCGAATACATGCCCGTGGCGTTGATCTCGGTCACGCCGTGATGCAGGCGCGTCATGATCTCCGCGGCGATCTCTTCGGCATGGTCTGTGACGATCTCGAACCGATAGGCCACCTTAAAGCCCTGCAGCACAAAGTCGCAGAATTTACTGGTGACGACCAGCGAGATGATGGCAAGCAACACGGGATCGAGCTTTACGGTGAATGCCTCGCCCCGATGGTACACAAAGAAAGAGGCCAACACCACACAGGCATCGAACGCCGAAGTCATGGCGCTGATGCTGAGATTGCGGAACTTTTTGTTGACGAGCGAGGCAAGCACGGTGGTACCGCCGCTGGTGCCGCAGCTGCGCAGCATGATGGCCAGCGCCAGCCCCAGCAGCACGCCGCCCGCGACGGCGGCGATGATGGCGTTGTATTTGGGCGCATACTGCAAATAATCCATGCCGGGGATATATTCGAACACGATGAGCAGCCCGGACGTGAGCAGCATGGAGAGCGTGGAGATGACGGCCTCCTTTTTCCCCAGCAAAAAAAACGCCACAAAAAAGAGCGGCACGTTGAGCGCGATCAAAAAGTACCCCGAATTGACGCGCGTAAGTTCTTCCAGCAGGACCGCAATGCCGTTGATCCCGCCGGGCGCAAACTCGTTGGGCGTGGTAAACATATAAATGGCCAATGCCCGCACGATCCCGGAGAACAGCACCGCCGCGACGGCCGCCAACACGGCGCGCGCATACCGTTTTTTCTTCTCCGCACCGGCCTCTTTGACGGGCGGCGGAACCTGTACTCCGCCTTCCCCCGGCATGGCGGCAGGCTCCTGCCGCAGAGCGGCGGGCGCTTGGGTCCCCTCGTCGGCATGTCCGTTTTGGACGGACGGCGAAATGGGCGTTTCGGCGGAGCGCTCGTCCTGCGCGACCCCTGTTGTGCTATTCTTTTGCATACATTCTCCGATGTGCGGCAGACCCGCACCGTTATCATATCATATTCCGCCGCAAAAAACAAGCCCCTTTTGCATTTTGCCGCACCCCTTTGTACACGGCGACACACTCGACCTGCGCAAACCTTTTAAAACGGCCGGGGCCGCCGCGCTCCGACGGCGGACAAAGGGCGCTAATGTCCCGGTCCGCCGCGACCGCGGCGAAAACGATGCGGCGTCGTACCCGTGGCGGCGCGGAACTGACGGATAAAATGCTCGGTATTCCAATAGCCGCACCGCTCGGCAACGCGTTCCACGCTGTCCGGCGTGGAGAGCAGCAGATCTTCCGCCAGTTGGATGCGCGCGGCAATGACGTCGGAGACGTACGTCGTGCGGAAGTATTGTTTATAGAGCGCATGGAAATACCCGCAGCTCACCCCCAGCATACGAGCGGACTCCTCGGCGCGGCGCGCCTGCGCGGGCGCGCGAAACACCTCTTCGCGCAGGGCCAGAAAGGCATAAAAGAGCGGGCCGCGGCCCTCGATCTCCGAGGCGATCATCTCCACCAGCGCCGAGGCGAGCGCGCCCATCACGCCCTCGCGCGTGCGCCGCTCGGCAAAAAATTCGTCGCGGAGGATGCGGAACAGCTGAAAAAACCGCTCGGGCGCGCGCAGCGCAACGGGCTTCCCGAAGGGAAATCCCTCGAACAGCAGGGGTGTGGCGCTTCGGATGTGCGCCCAGCAGTCGGCGTACCCGTCCGCCGCGGCGCGGTAACTGTGGCGCTGCCCCGGACGAAACAATACCGCAGCATGCGCGGGAACTTCGCGCCATTCGCCCTCCCATTCGAACAGGGCCGGCGTTTGCGTCAGCAGCAAAAGATAGTGCGGGTACCCCCTTTCGCGCAGAACGCGAAACGCGCCGTCGTGCGACGCCTCCCCCAGGCGCAGGATTTCCATAAGCCCTCCCGATATGAGAAAATATCAATTTTATATGATAATACACCCTTGTGCGCGCGTTGTCAAGGGGGTATAATCTGCGGCGTAACGTGAGGAAACCGGATTGCTGTTTTCATTGCTGACGGTGCTGTTCTATTCGGCCTCGTCTTTGGGCGACAAGTTTATTTCGGCAAAGCTGGACTGCAATGCGCGGGAGTTCTCCCTTCTCGTCTCCCTTTCTACGGCCGTATTTTTGGCGCTGATGTTGCCGTTTTTGGGGTGGCGCTTTTCGTTCACGCTGATGAGCGGGCTGGCGCTGTTGGTACTGATCGCCTGCAAGATCGTAGAATTTTACACCAGCGCCGCACTGCTGAAAACGGTTTCGGCGTACGAACTGAAGGCGTGGCTGAGCCTGAACGTGATCGTTTCGTACCTGGCCGACCTCATCCGCCATACGCAGACGTTTTTTATCGCCTTTATCCCCTGCGCCGTCGTGCTTACGGGCGGGATCGCCATGATCGTCTTCGGCGGCAAAAACAAACGCCCGCTCTTTTATATCCTTTACAGTCTCCTGTATATCGCCTCCAAGTTTTTGTACGGCCTGCAAATGAACCTGCTGCCCGAAGACACTTCGCCCGTTTCGACGCTGCTGATGGTGATGGTCGGCGTCGCCCTGCTGCAGCTGCCCCTTTTGCGTCTGAAACCCTTTTTTAAGAAAAAGGGACTTGCATTGGGCGCGCTGACGCGCATCCCCAACGCGGCGGGTCTGTGGACGGAGGCCGTTGCCGCGCAGCAGAACCTGCTGCTGTATTCGCTGGTGCAGCCCATGCAGCTGGCCATTCTGTTTGCGACCGCGCTCATAAGGCGCGAAAAATTGGGAAAGCTGAAACTTGTCGGCAGCATTCTGACCCTTGCCGCCGTGATCGCTATGACCGTTTTGATCTATATCCATAAAGGAGCGCTATGATACGAACATTCAGCATGCACGACGTGCGCGTCGTGCGCGAACTGACGGGGACTCTGTGGGACTTTACCCCCCTGCAGGGAGAACATGCGGGCGAACGCATGCAGGTACATACGCCGAGCTGCTGGGAGAATTATCCCGGCTTCGGGCTGTATCGCGGCGAAGGGAAATATGCCGTACGGTTTGAGGCGAAGGGCAATTTACGCCTTGTGTTCCGCGGCGTAAGCCACACGGCCACCGTACGATTCGACGGCCGAAAGATCGCCGCGCACTACAACGCCTATACGGCGTTCGACGCCGTACTGCAAGACGTCGCCGCGGGAGAACACACGCTGGAGATCGTGGCAGACAACCGCTTTTCGGCCGAGAGCGCACTGCACGTTCCCAACGACTACATGTCGTACGGCGGCGTCACCCGCCCCGTCGTTTTGGAACAGCTCGGCGCAGCCTATATCCGCAGCGTGTACGTCACGCCGTCCTGCAACGGCGGCATATGGCACGCCCATGTCCGCGTTCATGTGCACAATCTGCAGGAGAGGGCCCCCATGTCCGTGTGCGTGCGCATTGCAGCGCGCGAACTGACCTTCCCCGCACATACCATGTGCGAGGGGGAGAGCGTTTTTGAGGGCGACATGACCTTTGAGGAGGTAAACGAATGGTCGCCCGAACACCCCGCGCTGTATACGGTGACGGCCGCGCTGCTGCGGGACGGCGTACCCATTGACGACTTAAAGGATCGCTTCGGCTTTCGCGAAGTACGCACGCAAGGCAAGCACATTCTGCTGAACGGAAAGCCGCTTACCATATTGGGCGTGTGCCGCCACGAAGACCATCCGCAGTTTGGCTGCGCACTCCCCTTTTCGGCCATCGCATACGACCTTGCGCTCATCCGCGACCTGGGCGCAAATTCCGTGCGTACCGCGCACTATCCCAACGACGAACTCTTTTTGGACCTCTGCGACGAGCTCGGCCTGCTGGTGTGGGAGGAAAACCATGCGCGCGGCCTCTCGCCGGAACAGATGCGGAACGAACACTTTGAGCGGCAGGCCGAACAGGTGACGCGCGAAATGGTGGAACAGCACTATAATCATCCGTGCATCTACATTTGGGGGATCCTGAACGAGTGCGCCAGCGACAGCGAATACGGAAAGGCGTGCTACAAAAAACAGCTGGATCTGATACGCTCGCTCGATCGGAGCCGCCCATGCTCGTTTGCAAGCTGCAAATTTAAGACGGATATCTGCTTCGGCCTACCCGAAGTGGTGTCGTACAACATCTATCCGCGTTGGTATCACGATACTCCGTGCCGCGCCTACCTTGCCGACCTGTACGATTGGGTGCAGACGCAAACGGAGGGCGCGGGAAAGCCGTTTTTAGTGACGGAGATCGGCGCGGGCGGCCTGTACGGCTACCGCACCCCCTACGCCTCCAAGTGGAGCGAGGAGTTCCAGGCGCAGACGCTGAAAGAACAGCTGAACGCCGTGCTCTCGTTTTCCGATTGCTCCGGCGTATACCTATGGCAGTTCTGCGATATCCGCATCAGCGAGGAATGGTGGGGAACGCGACCGCGCACCATGAACAATAAGGGCATTGTGGACGAATATCGCCGTCCCAAACTCTGCTATGACATGGTGAAAGAAATTTTTAGCACGGCAAAGCGGCGCTGAACGACGCACCGCGTCCCAACGAAAACGATCGGATAAGACATAAAAGGCGGGCGCATTCCGCAGTGCGGAATGCGCCCGCCTTTTGTTTGCAGACGCTCCGACAAGGGTCGGCGCGCCGACAGACCGTCGCAATGCGGCGCCCCTGCCGCGCAAGCCCCTATACCGGCTCCAATGTCACATACACGCTTCCCTCTCCCCCCGCGGAACCGCACGGCGCACACCGCCATGCGCATACAGGCCGACCGACAAGGGCGCCGTACGCCCCGCGGGCGATCATACCGTTTTGCCCGCTTCGTAAGCCTGCTTAAGCGCCGCATTGCCCGCGATCTCCCCGGGGGCGTCCACGCCGCCGCAGAATACGGTACCCGCAAAACGCGCTCTTTCAAAACAGTCCACCCAGCCCTGCACGGCCTTTTCGGCACCCTCGACGGCGCCTTCCGCATCGTCCGCCGCCGTCGCCAGCAGATAGACGTCGCGGAACTTATAGTCGGCATTATACAACGGGTTGCATCGATCGAACAGCGCCTTCAGCTGCCCCGAAATGCTGTAATAGTAGACGGGCGTGACAAATACGACGACCTCCGCCCCCTTCACCTTTTCGGCAATTTCGTTCGCGTCGTCGCGGATGGCGCACGTTAAGGTCTTTTGGCAGGCCATACAGCCGCGGCAATAGGCGATCTTTTTCCCTTTGAGGGAAACCGCCTCCACCGCATTTCCCGCCTCTTCGGCGCCCGCGGCAAACGCCTGAGCCAGGGCGTCGGAATTGCTGTTTGCCCTGAGGCTTGCGGTAACGATACATACTTTTTTCATAGTCTTATCTCCTTGTAAATCGGGAGGACGCAACGCCCTCCCGCTCATGTTTAACGATACGCCCTTTCAAACACGCCCGCGCAGTCGGCATCCGTCATCTCGCAGGGGTTGGCGAGGAACAGTCCTCCCATCGTTTCACGCGCGTTGACGGCGAGCGTCATGCACTCGCTCTTTTCGATGCCGTAGTCGCTCATTTTTAGGTTATCCACGCCGCACGCCTTCTGCAAGGCGATGAGTGCGGTGAGGAAATCTTCGGGCTTATCCGCTTCGGGCATACCCATTGCGCGCGCCATTTTGATAAACTGTCCGTCGCAGGCGTGTTTTTCAATGAAGTAGCGGGCAAATTCCACGCTGATCATGATAAGCCCCGCGCCGTGCGGCAAATTGTGGTGGTATGCGCTCATGGCGTGCTCCATCGAGTGCTGCGCCGTGGTGGAAGTAAGCTGCATGGTGATACCCGCAACGGTGGAGCCGTAGGCGACGTGCTCGCGCGCTTCAAGATCGTTCCCGTCCTTTACGGCGCGCGGCAGGTATTTGGCGATATTTTCGATGGCGGAGAGCGCAATCGCCTCACTGAACACGTTTACACTGCTACTCATCATCACTTCGGTATTGTGGAAGAGCGCGTCAAAGCCCTGATATGCCGTGTACTTGGGCGGCACCGTTTTCATGAGTTCGGGATCGACGACGGAGAGGACGGGCACGAGGCACTCCGCGCCGAAGCCGATCTTTTCCTTTGTTTCGAGGTTGGAAATGACGCCCCAGCAGTTGATCTCCGAGCCCGTGCCCGACGAGGTGGGAATGGTCACGATGGGCAGTCCCTTGTTTGCGAGCGGCTTACCCTTGCCCGTGCCGCCGTTCACGTAGTCCCATAAATCGCCGTCGTTGGTCGCCATCGCCGCGATCGCCTTGGAGGAATCGAGCACCGCTCCGCCGCCCAGCGCCAAAATAAAGTCGCACCCGTTTTGGCGGGCAAACGCCGCGCCTTCCATAACGACCTCTTTTACGGGATTTTCCATGATCTTATCGAACACGGCGTATTCTACGCCCGCCTTGGCAAGCTCCGTCTGCACGCGGGCAAGTGAGCCGTTGACTTTGGTCGATTTACCGTTGGAGATAAGCAGCATTGCCCTTTTGCCGGGCAATACCTGTTCGGAAAGGGTGTTCAGTTTTCCGCTGCCGAACACGATGCGCGTGGGGTTATAAAAGTTGAAAGTCACCATAGATCGTCCCTCCCGGATCTGTATTGTCTTCATACGATACGCAAAATAGTCCAAACAATTGAGCTGCCGTTCTGCGGCGCGCAGCTTGCAGAACGATTCGCTTCCGTATTCCGCCAAAAACCGCAAAAAAAGTTTCGGCTTTTTCCGCTTTGCAGCAACGTGAGCGTCTTGTCCGCCGTCTGCTTCGTACAGCCTGCGCCGCTAAAATGTTGACACTATGCCCGTTCTTGTTCCGACATTCCGCACTTCGTTTTGCGATCACAGTATAGCACATCATGCCAATAATGGCAAACGGTTATTTTCTATGATATATAATTGCTTGCAGGAATGATAAGTTTACGGTATAATAAAACATCGGAGGCAGATCGTATGGAACTTCGTTTATTGCGGTACTTTATCGAAGTGGCGCGTGAACAAAACATTACGGCGGCGGCCGAACGGCTGTACATTACGCAGCCCACGCTCTCCAAACAGCTGATGGAGCTGGAAAGAGAGCTTGGCAAACCGTTGCTTGTGCGCGGCAAGCGCAAGACGACGCTGACGGACGACGGCATGTTTTTATTCCGTCGCGCGCAGGAGATCGTAGATCTGGCAGACCGTACGGAGGCGGCGTTCCGCGCGACCGACGACGTTGTGACGGGCGATATTTCTATCGGCTGCGGCGAGACGGAAGGCATGAATGTGATCATTTCCGCCATGAAAAAGATGAATGAAGCGTATCCCGACGTGCACTTTCACCTGTACAGCGGAAACGACGAGGACGTATCCGAGCGGCTTTTGAGCGGACTGATCGACTTCGGGCTGTTCGTCGGCAGCACCGATCTTGAAAAGTACGACTACGTACGCCTGCCGGAACAAGATACCTGGGGACTTGTGCTGCAAAAAGATCATCCGCTGGCGCGGCAGCCGTTTATCCGGCCGGGCGACCTTGTTGCCGTGCCCATCCTCTGCGCAAGGCAGGCTATCCACTCCAACGAACTTACGGGCTGGCTGGGACAGGAATTTTCGAAACTCAACGTCCGCACGACATATAACCTTGTCCACAACGCCGCACTGATGGCAAAGGCAGGCATGGGCTGCGTGCTGACCATCGATAAACTCATTCCCGAAGGAGGCGATCTTGTCTTTCGCCCGCTGGAACCCGTTGTACGGGCCGATCTTATTTTTGCACGAAAAAAACACCGGGTACTTTCCAAGGCCGCCGAAAAATTTTTGAGCCTGCTGCAGACAACGTCCGCAAGATAGGCTTACGCGGCGGCGGCCAACCCGACGCCTTGTGAAAAACGCTGCACAAATTTGCCGCAGCGGCATAAAATGGCTTGACAGCGCCCGCGGCGTTGTGTATAATAATAGCACGTTTGCAGGAATCGCCTAGCGGTATGGCGTCAGCTTCCCAAGCTGATTCTGGCGGGTTCGACTCCCGTTTCCTGCTCCATAAAAAAGCGCGTTTTCGGGTAAAAAACAGCGAGAAATAATGGATTTTTGCCTATTTTGATCTGTTATTCCCAACGCGTTCCCAAAAGAGCTTTGCAAAAAGCTCTTTTAATTTTTTATCAGATTGCTTGACAGACCGCAAAAACGGTGATAAAATAAAAGAGCAACAGAGGGGCGTTACCGTTCAGCGGTCAGCCCGTGTTACTAAAAAATAACCGCCGCGACTGCCACATCAAGGGCGGTTATTTTTTTATGATCACGTAGATTTTATCCTTTGTCACTCGAAAAGAGATGATAATTTCTTGTTCCACTAAGTAGAACAGAAAACGCAGGAATGTAAGATCCATACGACCACCCCCTTATGTAGGAAATACTCATCATATTTCCCCCAAGGGGCTAACCACCTATTTGCAACGCCCATGTTGCCTACAAGTATTATACCACGTCCCCGCGAAGAGGTCAATTCCTTTCGCGGGGCTTTTTTTGTTACAAATTATTCCGGGTAATCTCCCCGCTGTTGGGATTTCTTCCGGGCGGATCGGCACGCTGCAGGAGCTTTCCGTCACACCCCGTGGGGATAGTGGCCATTTAAATCACATAATTCCCGTGCGCCCGATAAGCCCTCGCGGCGGCGCGCGGGCGATCCGGCCCACGGTGAGCGCGCGGGATTCCGTTCCGTCCCCTCGTTCCCGCAGTCAGATCTTTCAGCACGCAGGAAAGAAACACGATGCACAGCGCATATCCTTCTATCCGCTTGCGCGGGCTTGCCCGCGCTTTGCTATTATCATAAGCCGCCGGCCGGCGGCTTCCGCTTTGCCCATCTTGTCAGGACGGACGCGCCGCGCCGTCCTATACTTATATAAATCCTTACCGAATTATTATAGTGTCCATTTCTGATACTTTTTACTGTCCATTTTTGAATACTTGCCGTCCATATTTGACGATATGAAAGTATTCATCTTTGGACAGCATTTCCCGCAATCAAAAAAGCGCCTCGCAATGGAGCGCTTCCGGCATTTTTTCGATACGACTATAAGCGCGGCTGTCCGCGCTTATTCTTTTTTATTCCGTTCGCCTGCATGTTTCTCTTTCCGTCACGATCGCCCCTCACCTTTCGGCTGATAGCAACTGCACATTCGGCCGTCCGGCAGGAATCCCGTGTCCGAACACTTTACGCATGTCCAATGCGGAACCAGATCGTCCGGCGTCAGATTCATCGCTTTTAAGCGCTGTGCCATGATCCGCTTTGCCATTTCCTGTTCTTTGCGCAGATCTGCCAATTCAGGCAGATTCAGGACTTCCGACTTCCCGATCTTTACGTCAAGTTCGCGGCTCTTTTTCTCCGCTTCCCTGTATGCAAAATCCGCACGTGCCCTGGTATTCATCTGTTCGGCGCGCTGTTCCGCCATGCACCGGTGCCCCGCATAATACCTTTCACGATCTGTCCGCGCATCCGCCGATCTGACAGCGGCGCTCTTTCCCTTTGCGCGCTTGACGATCTCCTCGCGCTTTTCTCGCAGGAGCTTGTCGTTGACGCTGTACGTTGCAAGATCATAGAGATTCTTCGCGCGCCCGCGGCAAAATGCAAGCTTTGCAGCGTAAAGCGTTGTCATACACTTTGTGACCGTGGTCGGCGACAAATGCAGACGGCGCGCAATATGGCGGACTGATCCGCGGAATGCCGCCCCGCGTTTCTTGTTCCTGCAAAATGATATAAGATAGCTCAATACAACGATCTCATTTTTCGTCAAATACTTTTCAACGTCACCTATGCGAAAAGTGGCATGATACAGCCATTCCTCGACCAGCAAAAACGACTTGTCACCCGCATCGCCCGTAAACTGATATTCATACACCTTGTCCCCGCGTTCGGCAAGATTATTTTCAAGCGCTGTCCGGATCGTACGCGTAACGGATGACTTCGACAGGCGATACCGCTCCCCAAGCTCCCGGTATGTAAAATCGCTTGCTTTATCCTCACTCGAATAGCTGTATATCGCCGAGCAAACCAGCAGTTGAGCGCCGCCGATCTTGCGCGTCTGCCCGCCCCTCGTCACGCGCTGTCCCATCAGCGCATACGGAATGCGCACAAACCCGCTGTGCGATCGTCCCGCACGATTGAGTTTTTCTGCTGCGTTTGCCATAGTCTCTGTCCCTTACCTTATGTCCGACCCCCGTTTCCGGGGATCGTGCCCGGCCCGATCGCCGGCAGCGCCATCCCGCCTGTCCCCACCCTTCACGTTATCTATCACGTTTGAAAGCTGAAACGATATAGTACATCAAGACAATAACCAACCTGATTACAAACCCCAGGAACGCATATCCGAGATACGGCACCCACGGCGCGATCACGGATATGTCTGCCATAGACTGAAATAAAAAATATACCACACCAACCGCCACAGTGGCAATCACGGAAGAGACAAACGAAATCTTTTTCCCCATGAAAAACCGAATAAGATCGATCACTATAATGATTGCTACTATCGCAACTGTCGCATACAGCGTATAGTTAATGTAAATGATCCAATCTGTCAGGAATGAAAATTGCGCGGAAAGATATTCCAGCAAGATGCGCGCCGCAAGTACAAATATTGCAAATAATACTGCTGCTGCCATTGTTAGCCGCCCTCTCGCAGCGTGAACACGATCCCAACAATGCACACAACCGCCACTGCCGACAAAATTGCAATAAATTTCCAGTCAATGCCACTATTGGTAGAGGAATGGTTAGGCCTGATCTCCGCCACAATATCCACAGGACTTGAAACAACGGGAATTATTGTTAAATTATCTTTATCTTGGAATGTCAATGAAATTATATCAAACCCAAGATATACCGTTTCTTGCCGATAATCTTGATCATATACAATATTCCACCCCGCGTAAAATGCGTCCTCAGACGGGACGGCTATTACGGGTGCATCCACATAGTCCGACGTATCAAACCGAAAAAGGAATACTGTTTTATCCTCTTTAGCGGCTTTCTCGCAGTACTGAATGAACTCGTCCTTATCAGATTCATCGATTAATAGCTCATCACAGATATCCGAGGATTCAAGATGCGCAGAGGTTACTTCTTGAATTGCTTTAATATCTGTGATATCGATGTCGCTATAACCTGCAAACAAACTCGCAAGCCAATTTTTTAAGGCGTTCCCTGTATCAAAACCATCCAAGTTAAACAAATCGTTCTCCGTTAATTCAATCTCTTGATGCCCGCTTCCTCCTGCAAAAAGATCGTCATTATATCCCCCGTACGCACTGCCGGAACCATGAACTAATGTATACTGATTCATATAGTCTTTTAATTCCGTTTCCGAAATCGTCTCATTTAGAGGATCATCCGATTTAAATAGCCATGCAAGCTTTGTACACTGTTCGGCAGGATCAGCGGCGGGATTTATAAGGTCAATTCCCAAAAATCCGACAAACGGGAAATTGTTTCCATAGTACCAATGCAAAATATATTGATAATCTATACCGATAGATTCAGTATGATATGTGAACGCTACCCATGCAAGATTTGGTTGTTCGGAAATATCCTGACCAAGTTTTGCATAAAAAGTGTCATATACGCGGTCATCGCTTATAATCAAAATAGGCGATGTGATATATTCGTAATATTCCGCCTTTATTGCATATAAATCGCCGTATTTTTCGAGGTATTCATTTTCCACCGCAAAATATACCGAAGTGAGTTGCGTCGCCGTGTGCTCGCTTCTTTGATAGCGATAAAAGGTATGTTGAACCTCCAGACTGACAGTATCAAGCTTTTCTTCCATGATCTGTAATGTGCTTTCCGTTTCCTTGTCCGTTCCGCAGCCCTTTCCGTAGCCCGTACAGCGATATGTAATGCCACGTCCCTCGTTCACGGCGTTGGAGTCTGTCGCAGTAGCATCGCCGGCAAACCATAACTGGATGCCGGCAATGTCATATCGTCGCACGCCGTCATACGCGGAAGCATATGCCCTTACACGATCATATACATCCGCACTGTTCGTCAGTTTAAATTTATAGATCAAATGATCGTCAGTATGATCGAGGATTGTAATTGCACAGTTCGCGTATTCCGTCGGCTCGCCGTCTGCATCGTATTCCACTGCCATATTCACAGCGTTTGCGCCCGCACGGATAGATACTTCACGCCCCGTGCAGTTGTATACATAAAAATACAACCCGAAATAGTCCGCCGCAATCACGGGATCGTTGCTGTACGCATATTCCATGAATCCAACCTCATCTAACAACGTATGCCGCCCGTCCGCGTTTTCCGTATATGCGGACAGATCTACCGCGGCAAGATCTTGTTCGATGGACGTACTGTCGAATGCAGTAAGCTCTGCGGCAAGCGCAATCGTAGCAGGCGCTGTGCTCGATGTGAGCGAAATTCCCGCCGCAAGCATGATCGTGGATGCAGTTTTAATAATTTGTTTGAACATATTAATTCCCTATGATCCCACCGCGCCGATTATTGCGCAGCATACCATTCCTTTGCCGCTCTGTCTTCATCCATTGCGACCGAATGCAGAGTATATCACCGGCCACCCGTCATTCCTTCAATTTCGTGATCATGCCCTGCCCGATCGCCGGCAACGCCATCCCCTGTCCCCACACTTGGAGATCTACGCCGGGGATTCACCCCGGATAAAGATGATACGATCCGTCGGCTCGTACCCGGCTGAAGTTGCACGAAGATACCCCTGCTCGACCAGCCGGCGCACATGATATACGACGTGCTGGCGCCCGATCCCCAACCGTTTTGCGATCGCGGAAAAGTCCACGCGTTTCGGTGTCCGGTCGTTGCCGATAAGCTCGGCCAGGATCCTGAAGCGCAGGTCGTCCGTCATGTCGTTTAAGTTGATCGCACGGACGCACATGCGCCCACCTCCTTCCCCCGCCAACGGAGATCTTTTTATGTTCGAACTCGGCCATCCGTCCCCGCCGGCGGTGATATCGCCCGGTCCGATCGCCGACGGCCGCAGCCCCTTTATCCCTGTTTCCGGGGATTTTTTAATGTGGGCCGACAAAATTTTTATGGACGGCTTCACCGCCAAAAAAATTTTGTATAGATCCAATTTGCCGCCTGCGCAGCATTCGTTTGCGCTCTACCGCCTCGCCGCACGGCGCAAGCGCCTTTACGGCTACGTCGTCAGTTCGCACCCGCCTGCTGCGCAGGTAATTCTGTTAAACAGAACTCCGGCCGTCCCCTTCTTCGCCGTGCTCCGCATTCCTCTGCGGCCCTTGCGTCGTTTCCGCTCCATGACCCGGCTCATCCCCCGCCTCAACCGCTTCGGCCGTCTGTAACGGCAATAACGGACTTATGCCGGACATTGCCGCGAACCATCGCAGCATTCCCGTTACCAATTCGGCGTCCATCTGAATCCGCCCCGTTCTTCGCTCGGCTGCTTTCTTCAGATTCAGTTCGCGCGCCTCAAACTCTTGATCGACTTCGTCCATGACCTCAATGCCGATGATCTGCGCTGCACGATTGTATTTACGTTTAAATATACCGAGAAACCGCCAGCTTCGCGGCGCAAGCGCGTCATACCGCAACTTTAACGCATATTCTTCCCGCACGCGTTCAACACTCGCGCGCAGATCCAGCAACCCGTACTCCTTTTTATACAGTTCCTGCAGCCTTTTAGCCATAATCTCGCGCTGATCTGCAGGCAAAAGGTCACTGTTTTCGCGCAGATCGCCAAAAAGGGCATAAAAGCGCTTGTTCAACTTCTCCAAATCCTCGATCATCATGCCGATCCCCCTTTCCCGCGATACGCTTTCGGCTCTTTTATCGCATAAAACTGCGCTTTTTCCGCCGACAGTCGTTTTACTTCCGATGCGGTCAGATACGGCATGCAGTCAAAGTCATACCCATCAGCCGGCAAAAAGTCTTCAAAACAAGCAAAACTGTCAAAGTTTAGAAAAAGATTGCCCTCATGCACATAGTGCACCGTCTCATACGTCTTCTCGCCATCCCCTAAATACGCTTCAACCGCTTCCGGCGAATCAAATTTGCGACACTCGAACTCCGATCGTACGATCCATCCGTTTTTATCGGTCACGTTTCGCATTCCGACCACGTCCAAAAACAGATCTGCAAGATCCCGTATGTTTTTATCGATATTGATCGCCCGCTGGCTGTCTAAATATATATCCAAATGCGCCTGCCGGTGTTCTTGGAAAGCCGCTCCGACGTGATCCGGAAAGGTTTGGCTTTTGCGGCCGTTATAGTATCGCTGCGCTTCCGTAAAAAAGATCCTTGCGCCGGGGAACACATATTGCACCGGCATCTTGTCATTGACCAGGCCGAAGTAATACCCGTTCAGATAGTACGGCTCGAAAAATCTTTCATAGCCGGTCCTGATCCGCACCTGATAGTTTGAAAAGATCGGCGGACGATCCGGTAACGTAAGCGGCTTCATGCGCACACAATTTGCACGAATGATCGCTTCACGGGCATAGCGCAGCAGTTCACGGCCATGCTCCCGGTATGTCTCGATCAGAAAATGCGTCAAAAGCGACGTCTTTCCGCGCCCGGGGCGGCCGAAGATGATCGTGATCATGCGTCCGGATGCGCGGCAAAGTATGCCGTCATACCCTCGATACAGCCGCCCTCCGCCGCATACGGGCAGCCGTACTCCGCGATCTCCGCCGCGTCTCCAGCGTCCGCATACACGCATTTTTCGCATGTGTCCGCTCCGCCCTCGCGGATCAGGTAGTCTATTAGCCGTTTTTCGGCGTTGCTCATTTCTCTTACCTCGTATTTTTTCGGCTCACGCCGTTTGTTCCGTTATCCGGAACGGAGCTTTCCCGCCCCGTCCCGCTTTCCCCCTTTCCCGAGGACGCTTTTTCTCCGAAAACCTATTGACTTTTTTCCGGGAATCGCATATAATAATAATGACCTTAGAGTCAGGTGCGTTTCCGGAACGCGCCACCCCGGAGCCTGCTTAACCGCCGCTCCGGTCTTTTTTATTGCAAACCGTTTGGCTTTCCCACGCACTTCATTGTATAATGGCCTTGCCAATAAGGCAGATGAGTTCCGGGACCACCAACCCGCGTCAACCGTAAGGGGGCGCAGTCTTTTTTATTTCTTGAAGTGTTTTTTCCACTTCTTGGCGGTACCCTTATTTCGAATCCCCTTCTTGATCGCCTTGTGCTCTGCTTTTGTGAGCCGGTCGCCCGTTTCGGCAAAATCACGCTCGAAAAGCGGCTTGTATTCTTCCCCACTCTCCGTTTTGATTTTGATCCCGACCAACAGCTTTGAGCCGACGATAGAATCCTCGGTAAGCGATCCGTGATCCTCCGGTTTCAGGACAAGTTTATCTATGTAGAGTTTCCCGTCCCGTCCTTTTTTGGAATAGATCTTCACGACCGCCAAAGCGCCGTCGTCTTTTCGCTGCTCGATCGCTGCAACCCGGCGCGGCTTGGTTATATCCGCTCGTCCCGTAAACAGTCCGTCCGTCGTTTTATAGATCTTCTTGACGTCCGATCCCTTTTTAGGCTTCTTCCCCGCCGGCTCTTTCGGCGGGGTTTTCTTTTTATCCGCCATTCGTCCCTCACTTCTTACGGCTGCGCGGCGTTGTGGGCTTATTCGCGGGTTTGAAAGCGGGCTTTTTGCCCGTCACAACGGGGCGTGTTCTGTCCAAACTCTTACGCTTTTTGCGTTCCCGTTCTTGACGGCGCATTTCGGCCCAGATCTTCTTCTCCGTCGTCTGATCCGCGATAAACCGATCATTGCGCTCATAGCGGCGCGCCTGCGCGATCCACGCCACCATCAGCCCCTCGTCCTGCACTACAAGCGCATGCTTGTACCTCGGGTTTTTATGTAGTTTCCCGTCTTCCCCGCGCTTGAATAACGGCTCGCCGTTGGACGCCCATGCCGTCCCCGCGGGCTGCGTCTGCGTCCCTTTCAGAACTTTCCACCCCTCCGGAAGATGCTTGTACACCCGCACCTCGCTCTTTTCGTCTTTTCCCGTCCAGTATTTCATTCCGTCTCCTCTATATTCCCGCCGACAACGGCGGCGTTTTATGCAACAGCAGGACATACCGCCTTTTGTCCCGCGGGATCGGCTCGATCCCTTTCTTCCGCACGTCCACCGTCCCGTACAGCATGTCGTACACGATCACACTCCAACCGTCCGGGAGCCGCCAAGCTCGTTTGCCGCGATCTCCTGCAACAGCACGCTTACCGGCTTCATCGTTTCTCCTGCCACAACCAGGCCGTTTTGTCGATTATCTCTTTTGCCGTTGCGGCCGAAAAGGTCGTGATCGCACCGTTGCCGTACGCCGCAACGCTGTAACGGTTTTTGCTCGTTCGATCCACCAGGATGACGCCCGTCAATTTCTGCGGCTGCGGACGCGGGATCTTCACCGTGTAGCTTACATACGCGTCTCCAAAGTATTGCAGCATATTTTCGTACACTTCCGCCTTGCTGACAATCTGATCGGCGTGCTCATATCGCAAAAATACCGTGCCGCGATCCCCAAGATCAATACGATTAAAGCCATAGATCCGCAGATTATTCGGAATTTCCATCGTCGTCACCTCTGCAGTTCTGCCGCAAGCCTGATCGCCTGTACCGCTGCGGCAACGTCCAGTACAATGACCTCGCTGCCGTCTATGCGCATATCGAACGCCGTAAGGATCGCATCGGCAAGACCCTGATATTCCCGATCCTGCATGCGCATCTGCGTCTGCAGACTTTTTACGGTATTCTCCGCGCCGCGGAACTCGCAAAACCGCTCGTATTCCGCTTCCGTCATTTTAATTAAACGATCCATATTGCACCCCCTCGTCGAAAGAACGCAGCAGCGCGTCCAGATCGTCGGTCGTGATCTTCATCTTCTCCGCGATCTCTTTACATACCGACTTCACACTTCGCATCAACCGATACAGCGCAACTATGATTTCTTTCGGAGATCCGTTCGCAAAGCTGAAAGCCCCTTCTTTTGTCACGACGATCCCCAGGGCCGCGTCAAGTGCTTTAACTCCATAGGGATCTTGTTCGATCGTCAATTTGTACATCTTACTCTTACCTCTTCTGTTTATTGGCAGCGCATATGCGCTTGCGCCCTCTCTCCTTACCGCATGCCCCGCAAGGTCGCCCCTGCGAGGCAATCCGGTAAGAGGCCGATCCGGGGTTCACGCACCCCGTCCCGCCGTCGCGGGGATCGGCATATTATTTTCCGTCGGTCGCTATCGCAGTTACAAGCGCAAAAATCTGCTCATCGTATTCCTGCATGTCGACAAGACGCTCCCACTCTACCGGCACAAGTACGACCGCCAGTCGGCATAGGTAGTCCGTGATCGCGTCAAATGCCTGCCCAAATCTGTCCTCTCCCACGAAACGCCGCTCTGCCGCCTTTCTTTTTTTATTGCAAAATCGCTTGACTTTCTCTGCCGTAAGCTGTACAATAAAACCATAATCAGGCATGGGTTCAGCCCATGCACCCGCCGACATCATTGCGGCATTGCCTCGGATGGTTTAATTCCGAGGTTTTTTATTTTTCAAGCGTAAAATCTTCTCCCGATTCTCTTTGGACTGTTTGCTGTGCTCCAGGACCTTTTTTCGCACATATTTCACTTCCCCGGAGGACAAATCATATTTCGCTTCGTTCTCGATGAATTTTTTACCGTCCGAACGGATCGGCGCGCCCTCGTTGTCCTCCGTCTCCACAAAGTGCTTGAAGTACGTCTTTTTCCGATTTCCCTTTTTATAGGTCGGAAGATACGTCGTGTTGGGCTGGTTTTCATCTGTCAACCTCACGACCGCAAATTCCTCATCGGCATTCTTGTCAATGACGACCACCCAGCGATGCTGTTTCAATTCCTGCACTTTGCTCTTTTTATACGGTAAATACCGATCCTGCGTTTTCAGCGTCCGTCCGACCGACACACTCTTCATTTTTCCGTTTGTCTGTCCGGAAACATTCTTCCCCGCCGAAGCCGGCGGTTTTTTCTTTCCTGCCATAACGTCACCTTTCGGGAGATCTCCCGCCCGCTGACCGCGGGCGGGATTTTACTTTTTAAACTCCACGCGGATCTTTTTGATTTTTCCCGTGCGGCTCGCTTCGTCCAACGCTGCGTTTGCTGCCGCAAGTGTTCCGGGCGTCTGCGGGATATACCGCCGTAATTCCGCCTGTTCAAAGGATCCTTTGCGCGATCTGGACGCCGCATGCGTCACAGAGATCGCATTTTGCGTGATCTCCATACTTTTTGCGCCGCGGAACAGCGCGCCCGTCGCCGCGACCGCCGTCCCCTTTTGCGCAGAGCGCTTTGCCACCTGTTTTGCGGGTACTTTCTGCACGTTGCGCGCGCCGCTGCTTTTGGGTTTGTTGGGGTTCTTCGGCGCCGTCCGTTTCTGCACCGCTGTACTTTTCTTTGCCGCCTTTCCCTTCTTCTGCATTTTTACTCCTTATTGAAAAATGATCTCGTCCTTATCCAGCTGAATATCTTCCACCTCCGCCCAGCCGTCGATCTCCGACAGCACAATATCGCTCTGCGCGGTATACGTATTATATTTACCGGAAACACTGACGTTCAGCGACCAAAGGATCTTGCCGGTACGCCCCGCCAAAAGATCTTTTACTTCCGATATATCCATATCTGCGAAAAGATCGTTTTCCGGTTCGGCAAACGCCGAACTTACCGTATAAGCAAAATCAAACTGATCAAAGATACGCGTATCGAAGTAGATCGTTTCACCAACGGCCGATTCAAGGCCGCTGTACGTAAGCGCATATGTGCTTCCGCCGGGCGATCCAGCCGTTACGCCGCTGTATGCCACCCATTTGCCGGATGCGTCTCCGGATTCATATGTAAGCCCTACATTTGTTTCGACCCCGCTTTCCGCAAGCGTATACACCTCCGAAAGCGTGTACTCGACGGTAACTTCCCCTCCGCGGTCGGTATTGTTGTGGCCGATATCAACGGTCACGTCGGTGTTCCCGCCCGGCACAACGTCGATATTGCCGATCTTTACCGTCACGCTCGTCACCGTCTGCGCATAGTCGATCGTACACGTCGCCGTTACTTCCGGATTTGCAACGGATGCTGCCGTTAAAATGATCTGCTCGCCGAACGCCTGCTCACAGGTCAGCACCGCAATACGGCTGTCGTCCTCGTCCGGCGTCACCGTCAGATAGTCCGATACGTCTTTTTCTACGGCCCATTCGCTCTCCGCATCGGCAAACGCCACGCTCCACGTGACGGACTTGTCCAAAGCCGTCTCCGGCAATACCGTTGCCGTGACCGTCACGCCCTCGCTCGCCGTCTCGCTTTGCGCGGTGGGCGCCGCATACACCATTGCCCTCGGCAGCGCATACGCTGTGCCGCTGGCCATTTCGTTCCCATCGCCGTCCGTAACACCGGAGGACGGCGTCTCTTCGTTGTCCTCATCTCCGTCCGACTGCTCCGTCTGGTCATTAAAATATGACCAGTCGCGGAAGCCGTCCGTCTCCACGCCCAACCAGATCCCAACGCCGATCGCACCAAGCATGATGACCACAAGCAAAAATGACGCGATCTTGATCCAAATGTTATTGCTCCTCATTTTTTCTCCTTTTCGTTATATGATCACATTATCCGGCAACACGATGTCTGTTACCGGAAGGCCTACGCCAAAGCCAAATACGTATTCCTTTTCGCCGGATGTCAAAACAAGATCGAACATATCCCCCGACAGATCGATATCGTCGCCAAAGGTAACGTCGGCACCGCACACCGAAGCGATGATATCTTCAATTCCGGCATAATTTACGATAAAACCGCGTTCCGTACGGTCGATCGTAAAACTGCTTGTCACGTCGTACCCGTTCAGATCACGCCAGGTATACGGTTCATCCCCAACGAAAAAGGCAAAGTTCGTCTCTTTCTCCGCGGCTTTAATCCGCAACGTGTACTCCGCGTCACCGGTCAAATCGTATACAACGACCTCATCGCCCGGGTAGATCGTCAGTCCGTCCGCAGAATCGGCATAGATCTTGTCCTCGATCATGACGATCGCCGTAGGGACCGTTCCACCAAAGCCCCCCGTCGCCACGTACGCGATCCCGAAGCCGGCAAAACCAAGGATCGCGACCAACACAACGATCAGGACGGCGACAAAAATTCTTTTTGCAATACTGCGGCTCTTCTCCCGCCCGGTCTGCTTTTCCAGCCGCGCAAGCTCAGCCTTTGTCGGACGTTTCGCCGCGCTGCGGCGGTCGGATCGATCCCCGTTCCCCTTTCTTGCTGCCATTCTTCACCCCCTCTGCACGACCGCCCCGCCCGTTCCCGGGCGGGATCGCGCTTTTTGGTACTCCTGTAAGCGATTTTTTTAGAACTTAATATTGCTGTCGGAAAGTTCGATGTTACCGACAAGCGAGCCGATATCGCTAAATTTAAGACGATAAACCTTGCTGCCGCCCGCAACTTCTTCGTTGCTCGTTACGTCGATCTTTACCATGAGCATGACGTCGCTCGCATTCTCGATGAGATATGTACGGTATGCGTCATATTCCTCGTCCGTCACGCTCTCGCCGTCAAAGCCGAGCAGCTCATCCGCCGCAATCGCCGTCAGCGTTGCCGTGTTCCCCGAAAGGGACGATGTCAGCGTCTCGTAGCTGTTTGCCGTCGCCGTGATCCCTGCTTTCTCCAGCGCAGCAACGTATTCCGCCGTATAGGCATACGAAACCGTCACGGACGACGCTCCGCTCTCGATCGTGTACACGTCCGAATAGTCCGCCGTCACGCTGCCGCTGCCGGTATATGCCGCAAGATCGCTTTCCGATTCCGCGTCCAAAAATCCTGCCGTTACACTCGTGGATGATCCGAGCGTCCAGCTCACGTTATCAGAACCCGTACCGTTAAATGCGATCGACGCCGTGACGTCTTCGTACTTTTGCACGTAGTCCACCGTACAGGTATCTTTGATATCCTCATAGCCGCGAATGTTTGCGGTAATGACCGCCTGCGTCCCGAACGGCGCCAGGCATTCGACTTCTGCCGTCAGCGCGCCGTCCGATTCCGGCGTGATCGTCAGATAATCCGAAATATCGCCCTGCGAACCGCTGCCCCAGCTGCCCTGCGCATCGCCCCACGAGATCGACCAATCCACGATCGCGTTTGTCGCATCGGGCGGCGTTACCGTCGCCGTGATCTCCTGCACCGTCCGTCCCTCGTCATTTTGCTTCGTATACGACGCAAGACTGATCACTCCGTTCCCGCCCGAAGGCGTCACCTGCATTTGCTGACCGAAATCATCGTTTCCGCCGTTCCCCTGCCGCGAAAATGCTACGCCGGCCCATACCCCGGCGGCGACAACCGCCGCCAATCCCACTGCGGAAACCGCCGCTACTGCCTTTTTTACGCCTTCCTTCATTCTTTTTTCCTTTCTCCTTTTTTTGTTTTCCCCGCATGTGAGGCCCGCTTCGCGCGTTGTGGTTACATGCATGTTTCTTTCCCGGATCACCCCCCTTGCGCCTGGTAGCAGCTGATCCTGTCGATGATCATCGTATACGGATGCGCACCTGGATACCCGCCGGTCGTTTGAGAAAACCCTACCCCAAATGCCGCTCCAAAATATGTTGAATAGTCATTTACATGGAACTTAATAACCGTCGTTCCGTTTCGCGTCCAAATCCCATCTTGGATAACGGCAAAGTCACACATTGCACTTGCGCCGTATTCACGTATTTTCGCATTGAACAGCGCCGGCGTCTGTTCGCCCTGCGATTCGATCACCATGTACCAAACAGTGTCCGGAAGGAAGTAGGTGTATGATGCGTTCGGGCCGCCCTGATAAGTCGGAATCTCTTGGACGATACCGTATGTCACGCTCGGCCAATTGGTCAATGGCATAAATGTAGCATACAGACGCCCGCCGTTGTATGACACGCTCACGCCGTCGTATGTGCGATCAACTTCCGTATATAATACCCAGTCATCGACAAGCTCCGTCGTAAGCGGACCGCTTCCCGTCGCCTGTCCGGGCGGATATGGCACAGACAAAGTAAACGACGTTTTTCCGCTCGTGTTTTCCGAGAAATCGCTGTTGTTAAAATAATCATTGTCAACGTAATCCCACGCACTGACCGACGCCATTGCCGTGCATTCTGAGAAAACGTCTTCCACAATCAGCTCGGCCCAGCCGTCAAAGTGTTTGTGGCAGACGAGCTCGATCGCGTTCGAAGACACTACATCGTACGATAGATACTCCGATATATCATCGGCCCGGATCTCCGAATCGCCAACGGAGATCGTCCATTCAAGCCGATAGATCGCATCGGCAGGGTCAACCGTTGCCGTGACGCGCTGCGCGCCGACGTCCGACGCCGTTGCCGCAAGCGGCTGCATTTTCAGCGTTACCCCGTCCGCATCCGTCTGTTCTATCCGAACTCCGGGCGTGATGACTTGATCCTTTACGGCGCGAAAACCGTTTAATACGATCCCCCCGGCCACTATTGCACCGGCAAGCACAAAACAGCCTGCAGATAAGAACCGGCGTTTTACCATACTTCTTCCTCCTCTATCTTTTACGACTTCGACAAATGATCTTTACGCAATAAGGTCCTTATCGGAAAGATCTCATTCGATTGTCGTATTGTCGTACACGCACCCACCAAGCGCTCCGATCGCAAGCAATGTGTTACCACAGCCGGCGATCACGATCATGGATGAGATTAAAAACAAAAAAACAGTCAAGAGAACACGCTCCGCGCCCCTCTTGGCTGTCTGATCTTTTATTTTGAAAAATAAGTTATCCACAGTCCACTCTTTTTTTGTGATAACTATATCACAAAAAAAGAGCATTTGTCAACGGTTTATCACAGAAAAAGAGTGATTTTCAAAAAATATTTTCTTCGCTCACTATCTGTGATAGGATATTTGTGGAGGTATAATATGGATTTTTCATTAAGACTAAAAGAAATCCGAGAACGGTGCGGCTTATCACAAGCCGCTCTTGCAAAAGAACTTGGCGTTGGGGTAGGAAGCGTCGGAATGTGGGAAAGCACGGATAGAATCCCTCCGGCAAAAAAGCTTGTGAAAATAGCCAACTATTTTAACGTAACAACAGACTATCTGCTTGGGCGAGAAGATTCCTTTGGAAATATTGTTGTAAATTCCAATAATGGAATTTTTCGCCTATCCTCAACGGAACAGCAGCTTGTTCTCGATTTCCGAAAACTCCTTCCAGAGATGCAGACCTACGTCACCGGCATCGTCCATAATCTGGCATGGAACACCTGATAAATGTTCAGTCTATGATATAATTCTCCTAAATACTTTTAGGAGGGCTCTATCATGAACGAGCTGGAAAAAAAACAATCCTGGGCTGCGTCAACATCCTGATGCTGCTACTGAACGAAAGCGCGAAAGAAGCCTCGGCAGCCGCCGCAGCTTCTTCCCCACCTGACCAACAAAATGAATATGCGACTTTCCTTGCGTTACCAGCCACGCATGACGATGATCCGCAAACAGACAATGAGCAAAATAGGCATTTTGATTTTACTGAAAAGGAGATCGCAAAAATGCCGCAAGAATATAGGGCTTTATTCAAACGAAAAGGAGGTAAACAAAGACATATCAGATACCGGAACGGCGTTTACGAAATCCGCATACGCATCAACGGTGTAGATATTTCCGCATCTTCAAAAAATCTGAAAACCGCAAAAGCAAAATTCATTGAGAAACTGAAACATGCAGACGAGCGTCCGGTGGATATTCCTACAACCTTTACTGCGTTTATCATGTTCTATTTTGAGAATTTTCGCAAACGGAAAGTTTCAGAAAGGACCTACAAAGGCGATTTGTGGAGGGTGAAAAGACATCTCACTCCCTACTTTGGTGAAATACCGTTAAAAAAAATCACGCCGCTTTTCATCCAAGTTTTTCTTGATCGGCTCACAGACGAAGGAAAAGGAAAAACGGCCGACGAGCTGCATTCTCTTCTCAACCTTACGTTCAAAATGGCAAGCGCACACAATTTGATTTCAAACAATCCGATGGCAACCGTGTTTCATATGCAGCATGAAACGGTTAGCGGGCACGCTCTATCCCGTGCGGAAGAAAAAAAGCTCCTTTCCGAATGTGGAAAGGAGTATCAAACGGATTTTGCGATTGCACTTTATACCGGTCTGCGGCCGAACGAATACAAGACGGCGCGAATCGAGGGAGAGATGATCATTGCAGTAAATAGCAAGCGAAAAAATAAGCGGACAGAGTATAAGCGCATCCCCATCTCGCCAATGCTTCGCCCGTATATCACTGGGACGGAACTGCACCTGCACCATCCGCAACGCATTCGAGATCAGCTAAAAGCAATCCTTCCGGAGCACAAACTTTATGATATGCGGACAACTTTCTACACAAGATGCAAGGAATGCGGACTTGCCGATGCCGCACGCGATGAGATGATGGGACATTCTCTCGGAAAGCTCGGAAATGCCTATACAGACCTTTCCGACGAATACCTCATCAAAGAAGCACAAAAACTCAATTACTGATCTATTCCCAAAAAACTTCCCAAATTTTGGGAATACCATCATTGAAAAATACCTGAAAACCACCTATTTTAGGCAAAAAACGGCAATACAAGTGTAAAAAACAGCGTTTTTCCTGTTTTTTCTTGCTTCGACTCCCGTTTCCTGCTCCAATATATCGACGTATGCGCGTTTTGCGTTTATGCCGGAATTCAGAAACCGCTTTGCCGGTTTCTTTTTTTTGCCGATAAAAACCGCTCCGTGCGCACGGTTTCGGCGCCGTCTGCATACGGTTCAACGATGACCCCGCTGTAGTTCGTCTGTTTATTGACAAGGTTCTCGGCATGCGTATCCAGCGCGGAAGCGTAGGTATTAACATTTTGCGTAACGCTTTTTAAGACGTACGGGCGGGCTGCATGCTTCCAGCGCTCCGTCTGTCCGTACAGGTCGTATGTTATTTCAAAGAACCATTCCCCTGCGCCGTCCTTTACGGGCTTAAGCCGCGGCTCGCCGTGGATCATCTCGCCGACCGCCCGCAAATTTTCACGCAGCGTCTGTTTTGTGAATGCAAACTCGGGCGACGGGATATGATCGAACAGCGCAGCCTGGCTGCCCTCGGCATACGTCCCGTCCAAGTTATCCCCCTGCAGACGGAACCGCGGCCTTTCCCCTTTGCGCAGCGGCTCCGCAAGGTCTGTGACGCGGCTTATGACGTCGCTCGCCGTCCACCGTTTGAGCGGGAGCTGATTTTCGACAGATTGTATATAATATGTGTATCGAAAATCTTGATTTATTATGCCGCCACCGCTTGGGTCTGAGTAACTTTCCCGCGCCGTTCCACGATACACAATGGCATACGTCGCAGAAATGTTTGCACTTAATGTACTTCCCGTATCTTCTCCCGTTATTGTATTTATTCCGCTTGGCGTGACAATGTCTATATAAGCTTCTTTAAAATCGTAATACAAGCCGCCGTTTGGAATGTTATCCAATAAAATACAGACCTGTGAAACAGGAGGAACCGTGATGACCGTTCCGACAGGAACAGGCGATACAAACGGTTTTTTGATCTCTTTAAAAAAATTTGGCATACAAAATAATGTCCCTTTGTTGACTTTTTTTACTCAATCTTTTATAATAAAGGCATGAAAAGATTTATTTTTGTCGTCTTATCACTGTTATTTGCTTTCAGTCTTTTGGTTTTACGCACCGTGAACGCCTTTAATCTTTATTCTATCTGGTACGAAAACGGTTATAATGAAGCAGCGTCAACTCTTGCTTTAGCTATCATTTATCTGATCGGGGCTATAACCACGCTTGCCGCTTGTCTCGTCGTCATTTTTTCGCGATATAAAGTACTCACTCCGATCTACGAAAAATTAAAAGAAAAGAAGGAAAGCAAACGCGCTGCGCGCAAACAAAAACGGCTTGAACAATTGCAGGCCGAAATGGAGAAGCTGAAAAAGGAATGAAAAAAGCCCCCAATCGGGTGCTTTAATTCTGTATCTTTTTCACCGCTAACTTTCTGTAGGCACAACGGCGGCCGCATTCTCGGTATAATTTCTCCCGATATCATTGGTAAATGTTATCGTATCCATTACGACGCATTCCGCGACCTTGGTGGGCTCTACCAAGGCGAGGGTGTGATCGTATCGTCCGCTGCCGATCGGGGTTTCCTGCGCCGCGTCGCCCGACACCACAAAATAATACACCTCGTTTTCCATAACGGTGGTATTCCCAAGCGTTACGGCGTTTTTTACGTGGATCTCCGCGGGGGTCAGCGGCACCGCAAAAAAACGGCCGAACGACCGCCATACGCATTAAAAATTTTGGAAAAAAGAAAGGCGCCTATACACAAAAGCATAAGGCGCCATATTTGTTCCTGAAAAAATCCGCGGCACGCAGCCCCGTAGGCAGTTTGCTCTTCCGGCTCCGCAAAAGCCTGCCTTTTATACCTGCGAAAGCATATACCGGCAGTATGCTTCGGCGATGTTGATGCCGGTGGCCGCCTCCGCCCCGCGGAAAAAGGCGTTGGAGTTGACTTCGCACAACAGATATCCGTGCGTACCGAACAGCACGTCGACGCCGCAGTAATCGAGTTGCAGCCGCCCGGCCGCCCGTTCGCACATATCGATCACTTCGTCGGGCGGCGTAACGGCCGTTCCCGTACCGCCCAACTCTAAATTAGAGCGAAAATCGCCGCGGGAGTGCCGCTCCATGGCGGCAACATATTTTCCGCCGATCACAACAACGCGCAGATCCCTTCCGCAGCTGTTGGCCGCAAACTGCTGGAACAGGTGCGGAACGCCCTTTACCCGCGCGGCGATCGTCTGCAGCTGCGCCAAGTCGTCCGCCTTGAACACCCCCTGCCCCAGCGAACCGTAACTGGTTTTAACGACGACGGGAAAGCCGAGCATATCGGCCAGGCGTTCCAGCGCGGCGCGATCGGGCTGCGCGTCCGCGTCGTAGCACAGCGGGGCGGGAACGGTGACGGGCATGGGAATGCCGCAGCCCGCAAGCCGGATATAGGTGGTCATTTTGTCGTCGCAGGCCTCTACGGCGTCGTGTCGGTTAAAAAGGCGCATCCCGCCCTGCTCTAACAGACGCGAAAGGTACTTATCTTTATCGAGATATACGCAAAAATCGTACTGCGTAAGGGCGGAATGCATGCCGCCCCGTTCATCGAGATATGCCGCCGCAATATGGTTGCGCACAATATCTGCCGACGCACCCAGCTTTATCAGCTCTTCCCGCAGGCGGTGCGCCTGATAGAGTGCGTGCCGTAACTGCGAATACGCGTTGATGACGATGACCGCCCGCTTCATACCGCCCCTCCTTATTTTGTCGCAGCGCTTTACGTGCCCTTGGGAACCCTTTACGAGCGAACCTGTGCGCCGTGCGCGACGAAAGAACACAACGCGCCGCAGGGCGCGTTGCGTTGACCTTATTCCTTATTTTTCCCTTCGCTGTCCCGCGCTTCGGCTTCGGCCTTTTTTTGTTCCTCTTCTTTGCGTTGGTAATAATTCTTATACCCGGCGTTTTGGTTATCGCCCTGATCCCACTTTTTGCCGCGCACCGCCAAAAAAGCGATCAGCACCGCCGCCGCCAGAATGACGGCAATGATGGGCATGACAAGTTTTCCGGGCAGGGAAAGTTCGCCGATAAGGGCGAACAGCGCCACCACAAAAAAGCCGGCGCCGAAATAGATATAAAACTTTTTAAGGGGCACGACGGTCTTTTCGAATACGCCGCGCAGCACAAAGGTGAGGCCGAACCCGCCGGCGAGCAGCACGGCCGCCCAGCCGAGCGTAAACCAGCCGAACGTCTCTTCAAGGCAGACGGACAGCAGCCACAGCACGGCGGAAACCAAAAATACCAGTCCCAAAATAAGGCCGAATAAAAACTTTTTGCTCATACTTCCTCCTTTATCGCAGCGCAACGGGCGGAATACCGCGCACGCTTCGTCGCCTTTGTCGATCGCAACGCTGCGCCGTGGCGATCGGTGCGCGCAAACCCGCCGATGCGCATATGAAACAACTTTTAGCCGCCCGCGGAAAGCGGCGGATGCTCTCCGGTACGCGTTTGCCGCCGCGCACCGCCTTTACGAAACGTGTGCGCTTGCCGCCTTGCGCCCGACAGTTTTTTCCTGTCCCGGGCGATCGTCGCGATCGCAAGCGCCGACGCAGACATGGCGAAACGCATGATGAAAACCGATTTCTTTGCTCGGATCGTCGTCCCGTCAACCGGCAAAGTATTTCCACAAAAAATATAGTCCGACGGCAACGCCGATCAGCAGAACGGTAAGCACGGTGACCTTGACGGGCGACGTAGGGCGTTCGCCGGTGACCTTTCCACTTAAACCGTTTACAAAAAATTGGTACAGCTTTTTGCGCCAGGTACAATGCCCCACATACACGGGAACGAGGATATACTTATAGGTGATGTTGCGGCACTCCATGGAAAAATCGAACGAACGCACCACGTCGTAATCGTAACGGCTTAAAATTTGCGTCCGCAGGCGGCTGCGCATAACGCTCTTTGCCTCTTCCCAGCAGGCAAGGCCGTCCTTTGCCGATTGGTTTGCCGTAAAACCGCTTAAATACTCGCGCGAGTACTCCTTGCTGTCGTTCGTATGAAAGGGCTGCAGGGCGTTCAGCGACTTTTGATCGATGCTGTCGGACGCCTGAATGAGGACGTCGTCGAAGGCGCTTGTAAAGCGCCCGCTCACATGGAAATATTTTATGTAGCGTTCGCGCACGGGCTTACCGTTGCGGTAGCGCGTGCGATAGTAATACTTGCCCAAAACGCCGATGTAATCGGACGTCGTGCTTGCATCAAAGGTAAAGGCGGGTATGTATACGCCGTTCATGTTTTCGGGTTTGGCGCCCTTGCGGAACTTTTGCGGCGCAAAGAACTTGCGCTTTGCCCAGCTTTTTACATTGCCGGCGGCCGCCTCTTTGCCGATGGCAAAGGGCACCACGGCGTTCGGCCGCAGCCCGGGAAGCTCCTCCGCCTCCACAATGTTGGTCGTGCCGCAAAACGGGCAGCTCGTGGCGATCTCGCGGCGGTCGAGCACCACGCGCGCGCCGCAGTTTTCGCAGCGCAGCACGCGCGATTCCGCGCCCCACGCCCCGTCGCCGCGCAGCAGTTCTTCAAAGGCACGCTCCTCGCTGTGATCGGCCTCCACCGCCTGCTCGGTGCCGCAGTGCTCGCAGTACAGCTTGCCCCTCTGCGAATCGTACACCATATTGGCGCCGCAGGCGGGACACTTTATCGCCTCGGAATCCGTCTCTATCTCCTCCGACGCCGCGGAGGCTGCGCCGTACGCCTGTTCGTCGCCGTACGCCCCGCGCGTTTCGTCTTCGTCATACGGGAATCGTCCGTTATCCGTCTGCCGCATACCCCTCTCCCTCAATCAAGTTTTTGCCCGCACTCGGTACAGAATTTTGCGCCGGGGGACACCTCGGCCCCGCACTTGGGGCAGACTGTCTGCAATTTTTGCCCGCACTCCGAACAGAATTTTGCGCCCGCCGAAAGTACGGCTCCGCACTTGGGGCACACGCTGCCCATGGGCGCCCCGCACTCGGTGCAAAACTTTGCGCCCTCGCGCACCTTGGCGCCGCACTTGGGACAGGACGCCGTTTCCTCGTCTGCAGCGGCGGCGGGGCGCTGTATGCCCTGCGCGTACAGTTCGCCGAACATGCTGCCCATGCCAAGGCCCATGCCGGCGCTCATGGCAGCGCCGCCTATGCCGGGGTTTTTAGCCGCTTCGCGCAGGGCGTCGGCCTGCGCCATGCGCATGTAGGTATCCATATTACCGCGCATCATGCCCAGCGACGTGTTTTTATCGAGCGCCTCCTCCAACTCTTTGGGCAGCGAAAAGTTTTCGAACACAAAATTGGTGAGCTCCATGCCCAATTTCTGAAAGGCCGGCTGCATGGAATTCTTTACCACATTGCCCAGCTCCATTAAATTGCCCGCCATATCGAGGATGGGGATCTTGCTCTCGCCGATGGCGTCGGAAATGCCGCTTACGACGATGCTGCGGATATACGACGATATATCCTCGGTCCGGAACGTGGAATTGGTACCGGAAAGCTCCTGCATGAACACAAAGGCGTCCGTCACGCGGAAGGAATAGGTACCGTAGCCGCGCACGCGCACCGCGCCGTAATCTTTATCGCGGATGATGATGGGGTTGGCCGTCCCCCATTTGAAGTTGACGAACTGCCTGGTATTTACAAAATAGATATCCGAACGGAAGGGATTTTCAAACCCGTACTTCCAGCTCAACAGCTTGGTGATGACGGGGATGGAATCGGTATCCAGCTTATAAAAGCCGGGCAAAAATACGTCGGCCATCTTTCCCTTATGCGCAAAGATCGCCACCTGTGAATCGCGGACGGTGAGCACGGAACCCTTGCTGACGTAGTCGTTCTTCATGTCCACCTTGTATACGATGATATCCTTGCTTTCGTCGGTCCACTCGATATTTTTTAAAAGTCCCATAATTTCCATCCTCAATAATATTTTCCGTATTATATTATACTGCAAGCGGACGGCATTGTCAAGCGGCGGGCGCAAATCGGCAAAGATCCCGCGGTCATTGCGGGGCATCGTACTGCCCCCTGTCCCGAACGCCGCACCGCTCGTTCCGCACCCGCCGCGCGGAAGGGACTGCGCAGAACGCCACGGCATGGTTGACATGCGATCGCCGCCTGCTGGCTGCAAACGTACCCTGTACTCTTACTCTATCCTCTTCCTCGACGCGGCAAGGGACGGCGCGACTTACCGAAGGCGCTTACCGCAGGCGCTTTCCCCTCCCCGCCGCCCCTTTCCTTTGTAAGATGCGGCAGGCGAAGAACGCGCCTGGCGGAAGGGGCATCGTACCCGCGCGGTGCCGACCGTTACGCCCCTTTCGCCTTGCTTTGCTCGGCGCCCTCCCTTTATAAAGGAGGGCAAGACGGAAAATGGCGCCGAGCCATACGGCCATTGCGGAGGTCTTTTTTTACAAATGAACACCATCCGATTCTGGTCATCGGCAAAGTCTCTCTCGAACCCGCGGACGATCCGCGGGTTTTCGTTACCAAAAAGGGACGCCCGTTTTTCGGCCGTCCCCTCTTGCGGCGCGCCCCGCCTGAAACGGTGCGCGACCCTTATTCCTCTATTTCACGGTACTTCATGGCAAACACCTGCAGCGGCTTCCACTTTACGCCTTTCAGCGCGCGGCCGCGCGTATTGGTGCCGTCGATGGGGATATCTTCGGTTACGATCTCCTCCATGCCTCCGTCGTCTTTTACCGCCGCCAAAACGTAGGGCACCGTAACGTAGTCGGCGAATACGACGTGCGCATTTTTGAGAGAAACGATCTGCACGCCCTTGCGGTAGCGGGGCAGCGGGTCGATCTGCGCGGCAATGACGCGCTTGTAGCGCCCGTCCGAAGCAGCCACGATGATCTCGCCCTCACCGTCGATCTGCGAGGCAAACACCACCTCGTCGCTATCTTTTAGATTCATGCCCTTTACGCCGCCGGCGACCCTGCCCTGCAAGGGGATATCGTCTTTTTTGGCGTTGAGGCACATCCCCCCGCGCGAGACGAAAAATACCGTTACCCCCTCTTCTTCCGCGTCCGGCTGGACGCAGACAAGGCGGTCGCCCTCGTTCAGGCGAATGCCCTGGAACACGCTTTTCCCCACGGCATATTCCGACCATGCCGTCTTTTTCAGCATGCCCATACGGGTAATAAACAGAAGGTTTCCGCCGCCCGTTTCACCGCGGAACAGGGCGACGGGCCGCTCGTCCTCCGCGGCGTCGGGGAAGAGATCCTTTAAGGCAAACCCCGCGTCGGAAAACTTGCAGCCGATGCGTTCGCCCGTCAGGCGGTAGCAGTTGCCCAGGTCGGAGACGACCATCAGCTGCTCGTCGGAGACCACGTGGATGGTTTCCCGTACGACGGCGCCGAGCTTCGAGGCGGGGCCGATCGTCTTATTCGAGGCAGAAAAATTGCGCTCGGTGACGCACTTCAGCTTTCCGTCCGCCGTAATACATACCACGCTGCCCACGCCCGGGGCCTTTACGTCGGCACGCTCCGCCTCGGCCTCGTCCTCCGAAAATACGAGCACGGACTTGCGGGGCGTTTTATACTTCTTTTTGATCTCCAGCAGCTCCTCTTTGACGACTTCGTACTGCCGGCGCTGGCTGTTGACGATGGCGGTGAGCCGTTCGATCAGCTCTTTTAAGCGCGCAAGTTCCTCCTCCAGCTTAAACACTTCCAGCTTGGTCAGGCGCGCCAGGCGCAGATCGAGAATGGCCTGGGCCTGACGCTCGGACAAATCGAACCGCTTGCGCAGCTTATCGCGCGCGTCGGCCGTGGAGTCGGCGTTTTTAATGATCTTTACCACCTCGTCGATGTTGCGTACGGCAACGATGAGCCCTTCGAGAATATGGCAGCGCTCCTTGGCCTGCGCCAGGTCGAACTTGGTGCGGCGGAGCACCACCTCGCGCTGATAGTTCACGTAGTAGCGGATGATATCCATCAGTCCCATCAGCATGGGCTTCCCGCCGGCGATGGCCACCATATTCATGCCGAACGTCACCTCAAGGTCGGTGTACTTATACAGCACCTTTAAAATTTTGTTCACGTCGCCGCCGCGTACCTCCACGACGGCGCGGATGCCCTCGCGGTCGGACTCGTCGCTGACCTTGGTAACGGCGGCCAGCTCCTCCTTTTTTTCCTCGCGCAGTTCGGCGATCTTGCGCAGCAGCGCCGACTTGTTCACCTGGTAGGGAAGCTCGGTGATGACAATGTTCTTCCGGTCGCCCTCGCCGTCCTCCACGCGCACCTTGGCGCGCAGCAGAATGCGCCCCTTACCCGTTTTGTAGGCCTGATTCAGTTCGTTGGCGATGATATAGCCGCCCGTAGGGAAATCGGGCGCCTTGATATATTGCAACATTTCGTTCAGGCGGATGGTCGGCTTATCGATGTAGGCCACCGCGCCGTCGATGCACTCCGCCAGGTTGTGGGGCGGGATATTGGTGGCAAGCCCCACCGCAATACCGGAGGCGCCGTTTACCAACAGGTTGGGAAAGCGCCCGGGCAGCATGTCGGGCTCTTTTAACGTATCGTCGAAGTTGAGCGAAAAGGGAACGGTGTTCTTTTCGAGATCGCGCAGCAATTCCAGCGAGATCGGCTCCAGCCGCGCCTCGGTATAGCGCATGGCCGCCGCGGGGTCGCCGTCCACCGAGCCGAAATTGCCGTGCCCGTTGACCAGCGTGCGCCCCATGTTAAAGTCCTGCGCCATGCGAACCATGGCGTCGTAGACGGAGGAGTCTCCGTGCGGGTGATATTTGCCCATGCAGTCGCCGACGATGCGCGCCGACTTCTTGTGCGGTTTATCGGGCGTAAGACCCATTTCGTACATGGTGTACAGAATGCGCCGCTGCACGGGCTTTAAGCCGTCCTCCACGCGGGGCAGCGCGCGGTCCAGAATGACGAACTCCGCATACGGCAGCATGGAGGCAGGCAGCACCTCTTCGAGGGGCGTTACGAACAGCGTGCCCTGCGGTTCGGGCTGTTTTTGTTCAGGCTTCATCGGACGCCTCCTTTTTCAGCTTTACTTTATCCATAAACGGATCCGCCTTGTTGAAGTTGGCGTTCCGGTTCAAAAACTCCTTGCGCCCCTCCACGCGGTCGCCCATCAGCGTGGTGATCATATCCTCCGCCGCCGCGGCGTCCTCTATCGTCACCTGCGTCAGGTTGCGACGCATGGGGTCCATCGTCGTCTTCCACAACTGTTCGGCGCTCATTTCCCCCAGTCCCTTGTAGCGCTGGACAAGATACCCGCGGCCCACCTTTTCGATCTTTTCGGCCAGCTCCTTGTCGTCGTAGGCGTACTCCTCGGCGCTGCCGTTCTGCTTATACACCTTATACAGCGGCGGCATGCCGATATATACGTGCCCCGCGTTGACCAACGGGCGCATATAACGGAAAAAGAAGGTGAGCAAAATACAGCGGATGTGAAAGCCGTCTTGGTCGGCATCGGACAGGATGATGACCTTATGGTAGTTGAGTTTATCCAGGTTGAAATCGTTCCCCACCCCTGCGCCGAGCGCCGAGATGATGGTGCGGATCTCCTCGTTGGCAAGCACCTGATCGAGCCGCTTTTTTTCGACGTTCAGCGGCTTCCCGCGCAGGGGCAGAATGGACTGGAACTGCCGGATGCGCGCCTGCTTTGCCGTACCGCCGGCCGAATCGCCCTCTACGATGAACAGTTCGTTCAGCTCGGCCTTGCGCCCCGAACAGGCGGCAAGTTTACCCACCAGCGTAAGCGAATCGATGCTGTTTTTGGCACGGGCAGTATCTTTGGCCTGACGGGCGGCGATCCTTACGCGCGCCGCGCCCTGCGCCTTTTTAATGATCTCTTCAAATATCTTTTTGTTCTTTGCGTCGGCCGCCAGGGCGCGCAGCCCCTCTACCACGCAGCTCTCCACGGGGGAACGCGCCTCGGGGTTGCCCAGCTTGGTCTTGGTCTGCCCCTCGAACTGCACGTTCTTCATTTTTACCGACAGCACCGCCGTAAGCCCCTCGCGGAAGTCCTCGCCCAAAAAGTTGGCGTCCTTTTCTTTGATCAGCTTGTTGTCGCGCGCGTAGTCGTTGAGCATGCGCGTAATGCCGCCGCGGAAACCCATTTCGTGAAAGCCGCCCTCCGGCGTAGGGATATTGTTGACAAACGAAAACAGGTTTTCGGTAAATTCGCCCGTGTGCTGTATGGCAAACTCCACATGGATGCCGTCTCGTTCGCCCTTATAGTACAGCGGCTGCGCGTACAGCCTGTTCTTACCTTCATTTAAATAGGATACAAAGTCGGCGATACCGCCCCGATAACAAAAGGTGACGGAATAGGGCTGCGTCGCCCCTATAAGATCGAGCTGACGAGCCCCCTCGTCCTCCTCGTCGTCGGAAAACTCGTTGGCGGTGATGCGCTCGTCGGTGAGGGTGATGGTGAGCCCCTTGTTGAGGAAGGCAAGTTCCTTTAAGCGGTGCGAAACGGTGGAGAGTTGGAACTGCACCGAGGAGAATACCGTATCGTCCGGCAAAAAGTGCACCAGCGTTCCGTGCTTTTGTCCGCACGAACCCGTCTTTTTTAAAGGTTCTACGGGCACGCCCGATTCCACCTTCTGCTTTTGTTCGTCGTAATAGGAGCGGAACTGCATCTCCCACGCGCTGCCGTCCTTGCACACCCGCACTTTCAGCCATTTGGAGAGCGCGTTGGTGACCGAAGCGCCCACGCCGTGCAGGCCGCCCGAAAACGAATAATTGTGCTCGTCAAACTTTCCGCCCGCATGCAGCTGCGTAAACACGACCTGCACGCCCGACACTTTGGTTTTAGGGTGGATGTCGGTGGGAATGCCGCGGCCGTCGTCCTCCACCGAAACGCTCCCGTCCTTATAGATGCGCACGTCGATACGGCTTGCGTAGCCGTTGGCCGCCTCGTCTACGGCGTTGTCTACGATCTCCCACAAAATATGATGCAGCCCCTTTGTCCCGGTGGAGCCGATATACATGCCCGGGCGCAGCCGGACCGCGTCCAGCCCCTCGAGAATGGTGATGTCGCCGGCATCGTAATGATTTTCCGCCATAGCTACCTCGTAAAAATGTGCATGATTTTTTTTATTATACCATATATTGTGATTTTGAGCAACCTTTTTAAAAACGAACGTGCGATCTTTGCAAACAAAAAACCGCCCGTTTTGTTATAAAAAACAAAACGGGCGGACGACATGCGGACGAATGCCGCGGCCGCAAAAAAACGGACCCCGGCGGGATCCGTTTCCTGCGCATACTGTCCCGCTCAGGCGGGGATAAGGCCGGTGAGATAGTCGCGTACATCGGGAAAGAACATAAAGATGACGCACAGCGCGATGATCGCGGCAAAGAGGATAAACAAAATGAGATTGCGTTTGATCATTGCCTCGATGCCGACGACCGCAACCAACAGAAACACACCGTAGAAGAAAATATACCACAACACGCGACAAAAGGTCTCCAGCCCCTCCGACCCGGAGAGGAAGTCGAACTCCGCATTCAGCAGCAATACGGCGAGCACCAACACCAATAAGACCGCAAGGATCTCGCCGATAATGTCGAATACCTTTGAAATCCCCTGCTTCCAAGGAGCGATTTTACCCATATTTTACCTCCGAACATTGTTACGGATATTATACCGCGGCCTTGCGTCGTTGTCAAGCGCCGCAAAAAAATTTATCGCCGCAACGCCCGTGCGGTCCGCGTTTCCCGATCCGACCCCTCCGCCCCAGTCTCCCCTCGATCTCCTTGCGGAGCGTTAAGGAGAACAAAAAGTGGCCCGGACGGTCCTTAAAATCTTCGGCGCCGCGAAACGACGGCCGAACCGCTCCCCCGCGCCGATCCGGCAAACGCGCCGCACGCATCTTGCCCCCTAATACTTGTTTTCGGGGGGCGAACGCATATGTGTCGTGGAGATTACACGGGGATATGCGCCAAAGCCCACGGTTTCCGATCCCCGCCCCCTGCCGAAACACCCCCTTAACGCTCTTTCGGGGCGGAAAGTGGCAAACAACGTCGGTATTAAAAGAGCGTCATAAAAAACGAGGGAAGCGGCAAAGCGCCTTCCCTCGCGATCGCGGCATTGTTTTTACGCGGACGGACGGGTACGTCCTACTTTTTTTTCCGAAACACCGCGGGATCGTTTAAGGCGTCGTCCGCTTCGCCGTCCTTCCCCTTCGGTTCCGGCGCGGGCAAAGCACTTCCCTCCTCGGAGGACTTTGCCGTCGCGTCATACACCTCTTCGCGCACAAAAAACAGCCCGGCGCGGTACAAAAACACCCATTCCGCCGCACAGACAGCGCAGGCAAACGCGCCCGCCGTTACGACGCAGTTGACGGAATCGCCGAAAAAGGGCGCAAAGTAATTGACGACAAGCAGGATCCCGAGCGCGGCATACAGGGCGGCAAACACGATGCGGGCGGGCCAGATGCGCTCGGTGCGGCGCAGGGCAACCCCCTCCAGCACACAGAACAGGGCGTACAGGCAGGCGAGCGCGCCGCAGGCAAGCCCCAGCACCGTCCACGGGAGCGCGTTGTACTCCATAAACATCCATACGGAGACGGCGACCTGTCCCGCGCCGATCAGCACGCCCGCAATGTTCTGCGAAGCATTGATAAAGTATCCCGCTACGGCGGCGATACCGGAGAGCAAAAACACAACGGCCACGGCGATCACCATGGGAATGGGCGCGGCGTCGGCGCAGCACAGCAAAATCCCCGCGATGCCCGTGAGCGTTGCCGGAACGGCGACATGCCAACGAAAGATGCGCTTGGTTTGACGAATTTTCGGCATAATATTTCCTCCGATAAACGGTGCGGTCAGAGACTGAAGGCCTCTAACGCGCGGATGCGGTGCGAATCGATGCTGTAGATCATATTCACCAGCTCGTCGTCACCGAACGAACTGTTGCGCCCCTCCTCGTACTCGGCATCGATACGAGCCTTCATGGCAACCACCAGGGGATCGTGTTTATCCACCTTGTGCTCGTCGGGCAGCTTGTAGTAATCGTTGATCCAGAAGGCGATCCCTGCAAGGCCGCTGGTCTTGTTGACGGAGACGCGCGCCGGGCGGTTCAAAATTTTTGCGGTATCGAAGATATTGTAGATCTCCTCGTCCTTCAGCAGACCGTCGGCGTGGATGCCCGCGCGCGTGGAGTTGAAGGCGCGCCCCACAAAGGGCGTTTTGGGCGGGATATTGTAGCCGATCTCCCGCTCGAAATAATCGGCGATCTCGGTAATGGCGGTAAAATCCATGCCGTCCATGGTGCCGCGGAAAGAGGCGTATTCCACCGCCATGGCCTCCAGCGGACAATTGCCCGTGCGTTCGCCGATGCCCAAAAGCGAACAGTTCACCGCCGACGCGCCGTACAGCCACGCCGTGGAGGCATTGGATACCGCTTTATAAAAGTCGTTATGGCCGTGCCACTCCAGCAATTCGTGCGGCACGCCCGCATAATGATACAGGCCGTATACAATGCCCTGCACGCTGCGGGGAAGGGAGGTCCCCGGGAAGGACACGCCAAAGCCCATGGTATCGCACATGCGGATCTTTACGGGGATGCCGCTCTCCTGGGAAAGGCGCATGAGCTCGGCCGCAAAGGGCACCACAAACCCGTAAAAGCTTGCGCGCGTGATGTCTTCGAAGTGGCAGCGCGGACGGATCCCGTGCGCCAGGGCGCTTTTTACGATACCCAGGTACTGATCGAGCGCCTGACGTCGGGTGAGGCGCATCTTTTTAAAGATGTGATAATCGGAGCAGCTGACGAGGATGCCCGTCTCCGCCACCCCCATCTCCTTTACCAGCTCAAAATCCTTTTCGTTGGCGCGGATCCACGTGGTGATCTCGGGGAAGCGCAGCCCCGTCTCCCGACAGGCACGCAGCGCCTGCCGGTCTTTTTGAGAATAAATAAAAAACTCCGATTGACGCACCAGTCCCTTGGGCCCGCCCAGCCGCGACATCAGGCGATACAGATCGACGATCTGTTTTACGGTGAAGGGCGAGGTAGACTGCTGCCCGTCGCGGAAGGTGGTATCGGTCATCCATATCTCGTCGGGCATGCAGATGGGGACGTGGCGGTTGTTGAACGCGATCTTGGGAATGCTTTCGTAATCGAACATTTCGCGGAACAGCTGCGGCTCTTTTACGTCCTGCAAATCGTAGTGGTAAATGGTATCTTCCAACAGATTGGAACGATTGTTGTAATAGATCATGGCGATCCTCCGGTGCGCGCCCGCGCTCTGCCGACGCTTCCCGTAATTTTATCAAAAAAACGGCGCGCTGTCAAGCCGCTTGCCGCCCCGCCGCAAAATTCCGCCCGTCCAGCCGCGTCTTTTGCCGCCGCCCGCCGATTTTTTACGGGCGCCGCCCGCCGCTCCGCGCCGACGCAGCCGCCTTCGCCCGCGCCGCCGCGCAACGGAAAAGGGAGACCCGTTCGGGGTCCCCCTTTTCCGAAGATTTATGGAGATTGTCGTGTGTGCGTTTTACAGTCGGCGTCCCCTTTTTTGTCCCGATGCGACTTGCAGGCAGAGCAGCCATCGCAGCTTGAACAGCCGCAGTCGCAGCCGCCCTTGCCCTGCATGCGGCGGATCGCCTGCCATACGATGACGCCGATCACAAACAGCGCCGCCGCCACGATCAGCAGAATTTCCCACCAAGTCATACTTACTCCTTATGCGCGGGCGGTTCCCCGGCGGTCCGATCTCCCTCGTCCGCCCCGGAGGCGGGATCCTGCGAAAGAGCAGCCTCCGCGGCACCGTCGGCCGCGTCAACGCCTTCGGCCTCCACGCCGTCCGACGCCTCCTTTAACGGGTGCTTTTTGTTCCACAGCACAATGCCCGTGATCGCCGCCGCGATGACCGCCGCAAAGATGAAGCAGGTCCACCACCACGAGCCGATCAGATAGATCATCGCCGAAACGAAGTACGAAGTGCACAGCCAGAACAGCAGCGTCCACTTGAACTTGCCCTTGGGAAGTTCCGCCCTGGCCGTGGCGCACGCCGCAAAACAGGGGATGGTGAGCATGTTAAAGGCGATAAAGGCGATAAGCGCGGGTATCCCGACTCCCGTTGCGCCGATCATGGCCGAAACTTCGCTTATGCCCTCTTCGGTGGCGATAAAGCCGCCCGCGATGGTAGAGGCCAAAGTGCCGAAGGTGGCAATGACGTTTTCTTTTGCAACGAGACCCGTAATGGCGGCCACCGCAAATACCCAACCGTTGCTGCCCAGCTGCGAGCCGAAGCCCAGCGGCGTAAACAGCGGCTGGATCAGCATGCCCAACCCGCCGAGGATGCTCTCGTCCATGCGGAAGTTGGCCGTGATCTCTTCGCCGTCCACCACGCGGGTCTCCACCAAAAATTCCCAACGGAAACTGAAGCTGGAGAAAAACCAAATGACGATGGTAGAGGCAAGGATGATGGTAAACGCCTTTTTGATGTAGTGCTTGGTCTTATCCCACAGATGGATCATCAGCGAGGAAAACCGCGGCGCATGGTAGGCGGGAAGCTCCATAATAAAGGGCGGAACTTCGCCGCGCATGGTGGTAGAGCGCATCAAAATGACGGTGACAATGGCCGTGCAGATCCCCAAAAGGTACATGCACATGGTGATCACGTCGGCATTCCCCACGCCGAACGACGCCACGATCGCCCCGGCGACCGCCGTTAAAATGGGCAGTTTCGCGCCGCACGAAAAGAAGGGAATGACGCGAACGGTGGAAGTACGTTCTCTCTCGTCTGCAAGGGTACGGGTATTGATCATGGCGGGCAGAGAGCAGCCGAATCCCATGACCATGGGCATGAACGCCCTGCCCGAGAGCCCGAATCTGCGGAAGATACGGTCGAGGATAAAGGCGATACGCGCCATATAGCCCGAATCTTCCAAAATCGAAAAGAACAAAAACAGCGTAAGGATCTGCGGAATAAAACCCAGCACGGCAAACACGCCGCCCAGCACGCCGTCGATCACAAAGCTCCCCACCCAGCCGGGCGCATTGGCGCAGGCCATTTCGGCCAGTACGTTGATCCATTCCAGCACCCAGTTCAGTAGGTTTGTGAGGATCACGCCCGGCGAGAATACCGCGCCGTCGTAAAAGCAGGCCAACAGCGTTACGCCGCCGTTTTCCATATCCATGCCCAGCTCTTCCAGCGTGGGCAGCCCCTTGGCCATGGCGCTGATATAAAACAGATCCTCCGCGAAGGTCAGATGGAATATGGCGAACAGAATAACGATGAAAATAGGGATCCCGAAGATACGGTGCGTGAGGATCCGGTCCGCACGATCGCTTGCGGAGAGTTTTTCGCCCCCCGCATTTTTCCTTTTATATGCGTGCGAATAGTTGGCGGAAATGTACTTATAGCGCGCGTCCGCCACCACCGCCTCGAGGTCGGTCCCGAAAATATCGTCTTTAAAGGTGGCCTTGAACTCGTCCACCATCTTAACGAGCTCGGGATGCATATTGGTCTCGATCTCGTCCATTTCCGAAAGTTTGACCGCGTGGAAGAGCGGCGCTCCCACGCCCTGCGCGCGCAGAGCGATGTTGACATCCTGCACCAAATGCGCTACGGGCGAATTTTTTAACACGGTGACCCCCTCGCGCGGGGTGTTCGATACGGAGATCGCGCGGTCCATCAGCTCTTTGATGCCCGTTCCGCGCAGCGCGGAAATTTGTACCACGGGTACGCCGATCTTTTCTTCCAGCAGTTTGGCGTCGACGGAGTCGCCCGCCTTTTGCACCTCGTCCATCATGTTCAGCGCGATCACGATGGGGACGTCGATCTCCATCAGCTGCGTCGTAAGGTAAAGGTTGCGCTCCAGGTTGGTCGCGTCGACAATGTTGATGACGCAGGCGGGACGCTCGTCGAGAATAAAATTGCGCGAGATCACCTCTTCCGGCGTATAGGGCGACAGCGAATAGATGCCGGGAAGATCTACGATCTCCACGGGCTCGACGCCCTTTTTGTACGTTCCCACCTTTTTATCGACCGTAACGCCCGGCCAGTTGCCCACGTACGCCGTAGACCCCGTAAGCAGGTTGAACAGCGTCGTCTTGCCGCAGTTGGGGTTGCCCGCCAATGCAAACCGCTTCATTTTTTCACCTCCGCCGTAACGCATGCCGCCTCGGACTTGCGAAGCGTCAGTTCGTAGCCGCGCAGGGTGATTTCGATGGGATCGCCCAGCGGAGCCTTTTTGCGCATGAACACGTCCGCACCGGGCGTAACGCCCATATCGAACAACCTGCGACGGATGCGCCCCTCCCCCGCGACAGCGACGATGACGCCCTTTTCGCCGGGAGCAAACTCTTCCAACGTCTTTTTCATTGCCTTTTTTATGTACCTCCGAACAGACAATCGATTTTAGATAGGACCGCGACGTTTTTCAGGGCGCGGCGCTTTTCGGAACATGCCGTTTACCGTTGCGGCGCTCTTATGCGCGCGGCGACCGAACGGCCGCCCTGTTACGCCACATAAATATGCGCGGCCAGGTTGCGGTCCAGGGCCAGCCGTCCCTCTTTTACGCGGCAGACGGTACTGCCCCCCGCCGAAGAGAGCACGGTGATCACCGCGTCGACCAGCAGCCCGAGATTGGCCAAATGTTTTTTCGTCTTTTCGTCCGCGACGATTTTTACAATGCGCACTTCGCGCCCCACGGGCGCCAATACCAACGGCATATCCGCTCTCCTTCCCGCCGCCGGGCGACGGTAGTTCGCAACCGCGAACCTGTTGACTGAAATCATGTTCGCAAAAGCGAACAAATAAAGAAAACGACGTTCGCTTCGGCGAACTATATACAGTTTATCACAAAGCATGCGGCCTGTCAACCGTTTGAAGATACTTTTTTAAAAAAAGTTCGCATTGGCTAACTAAATTTTTTCTTCCCCGCCACGCGCCCGGATTACGATCGAAAATTTCCGCGTCCACACTTTTTCCGCGGCAGCGCCCGGCAACCGCAGACCGGCGTCCTTTGCCGCCCCTTCCGTTCAACAAAGATGCGCACACACATGCGCGGCCCGCGTGCCCGCACCTTGCACCCGCCTGCCCGGATGACGACGCGCCGATGGCCCCGATGGGGAATATTATGTCACGCATACGACCGAAAATGACAAAAATGCGGCAAAATTGCCGCATTTTTCTTTAAAATCGACCCATTTTTTTCCGTTGGCGTACACAAACGATCATATTGCTATGTTGCGCATAATACTTGACTAACGAACCAGATCTTTCATGTAGGCGTACACTTCCTCTTCACTGTCGAAGCAGGCGATGTAACGGAAATCGCCCATGGCGGGCGCCAGCGCACGGTCGACCGGCCCGTATTCCGTCAGCCGATCGGCATACTTTTTTAACACATCGGTATGGGAAAGCGCATAGTGTTTTTTATTACGCCGTCCCACAAAGGCGCAGTTTACCGTGTGCGCGGGCGCGGCCGAAACAGGCCGCCCGCAGATCATATCCGCCCAGATCTCGTACACGTCCACATGGTTGGCGTAATTCATCATGTCGGGCGAACAGCCGCCGGAGGGGCGCATGTTTACCTCGAGCGCGACGATCTCCCCCTTTTTGCCCAGGTGGCAGTCGCTGTTCAGGCGGAAAAATTCAAAGTGAACAAAGCGGCTCTTTACGCCGAAACTCTTTACCGCCGCGCGCCCCTTTTTGCGCACTTCGTCGGGCAGCGCCTTTACAATGTAAAACAGACTTTCGCCACCGTCGTTTACCACATCCATCAGCGAACCCGTCGTCACATTGCCCGTCTCGAATACGGGCTCCCCCTGCGCGTTCACGATCGCGTCGTACGAACATACCGTGCCGTCGACATACTCTTCCATGATATATCCCGTATGCCCCGCCGCAAAAAAGCGCTTTAAATCGTCTTCGCAGGTAATGGGATAAGTGGCGTTGGCGCCCACGCCGTTATCGGGCTTTACCACGGCGCGCCCCGCCTCGCTTAAAAACGCGCGGCACGTTTGGTAGTCGTCCGCCATACAGTAGCGCGCCACGGGAATGCCCGCCGCGCGGTAGCGTTCCTTCATGGCCGATTTATACTTTACGGGGTGCATGTCCCCGGGGTGAAATCCGCTTGCGATGTTGAAGTCGGCGCGCAGGCGCGCATCCTGCTCCAGCCAATACTCGTTGTTGCTCTCCAGCCAGTCGGCGCGGCCATACTTGTGCAAAAAGAACGCAACGCCGCGGTACACGTCATCGTAGTTCTCCAGCGTCGGGACCCAATAATACTCGTCGAGCGCCGTACGCACCTCCTCCTTGAGTTCGGCGTACGGACAATCGCCTATCCCCAACACGCGCATGCCGCGCTTTTTTAACGCCGCACAAAAGCGCCAATAGCTTTCGGGAAAGTTGGGAGACCGAAAAATAAAATTACCCATATGTTACACTCCTTCTTTTGCCTGCGGATATCCTAAAAACGCAAACGCGCGCGGAAGACGGGCGCGCCATGCAGCCTCGTTATGGCGTCCTCCGGGCGCCATGTAAAACTCGTATTCCCCGCCCCACTCTTTTAAGGCGCGCTCTACCAACTCCAGCGCGGGCCGCTGATATTTGGCATAGCGTTTTAATTCCGCCGTGCCGTAGTCAAAATACAGCGCCGCGTCCGCCGGCAGTTCGCGGCAGAGGCGGGCGCTTTCTTTGCCGTCCGCCCATACTGCGGCCGACATGGAAACCGCGCGAGAGAACACGTTCCCGTAGGCGGAAAGCGCATAGATCGCCATCAGTCCGCCCATGGAACTCCCCATCACAAAGGTATTTTTCCGATCGGGACGGGTGGGAAAACGCTCGTCGATCAGCCGCTTAAAGGGCCCCGTCATCCAATCCATAAATTGCCCGCCCCTCCCCGACGAGCAGACCTCGTCGCTGATGCGGAAAGGAAAGGGCGAATATTCGCTCAGACGGTTGCGTTTATCGCACTCCGCCGTGGCGACGATCATCCCGACGCGGTTGCGCTGCAAAAAGTCGGCAAGCCGCCAGCTTTGACCGTAGGGCGCGCGCTCATCCCAAAAGGCATTTTGCCCGTCAAAAAAGTAGAGTACGGGAAAGGGCCCTTCCCCCTCGGGACAATACACATAGGCGTTGCGCTTTTCCTCGCCCGCGGGCGCGGGCACGGTCACCTCAAATTCACAGATCATGTCCATATTATACCTCCCGCGAAAAAAAATGTCAATTCTCCCGACACAAAATTGCCGTTCGGCGCATATATTTTCCCCCAGCATTTTCCGACGCTTGACAAGTAAAATGTAATAGTATATAATGACAAGTATAAATTCACATTCGGAAAGGAGCGAACGTATGGTCACGATCACCGAAGTACGCACCCGGCGCCAGCGCAAGGCGTTTATTGAATTTCCTTTGACCCTGTACAAGGGCAACGACTGTTTTGTGCCTCCTCTGTACAGCGATGAAAAAAAACTGTTCCGTAAAAATTATCACTATTACGACACCTGCGAGGCGGTGTATTATCTGGCCCTGCGCGATGGCAAAACGGTGGGCAGGATCTCGGGCATCCTGCATAGAGCCGCCAACGAAAAATGGAAACAGCGGCGCGTGCGGTTTACGCGGTTCGACTGCATCGACGACCAAGAGGTGGCCGACGCGCTGTTCGGGGCCGTTGAACAATGGGCCGCCGACAAGGGCATGGACGAAATCGTGGGGCCGCTCGGCTTTTCCGACCTGGAGCGCGAAGGACTGCTGATCGAAGGGTTTGACGAACTTTCTACCTTTGAGGAACAATACAACTACCCCTATTACCAAAAACTTATCGAACATCGCGGCTATCAAAAGGAAGTAGACTGGGTGGAACATAAGCTGTACCCCGCCAAAAATCCCGATCCGCGCCTGAAAGAGGTGTGCGACAAGGTGATGGCGCGGCAAAACCTGCATCTGAGCAATACCAAAAACACGCGCACGTTTATCAAACTCTACAAAGACAGCTTTTTTGAACTGCTCGACACGACATACGCCGACATTTACGGCACCGTCCCCTTTACCGACAAGATGAAGCGGGAACTGATAAAAAGTTTCCGACAGATCATCGATATTCGCTATGTCGCCATGATCCTCGACGAAAACGAACGGCCCGTGTGCTTCGGGCTGTGCTTCCCCTCCATCGCCCGCGCCGTACAAAAATCGGGCGGCAGGCTCACGCTGCCCACCCTGTTCCGTATTTTAAAGGCGGTGAAGCAGCCCGAGGTGATCGACCTTGCGCTGATCGGCGTGCTGCCCGCCTACCGCGGCGCCAGCCTGGTGATGATCGACGCGATCGGGCGCATGATGACGGAAGGCACCGCAAAATATTGCGAGACCAACCTGAATTTAGAGGACAACCACGCCATTTTAAACCAGTGGAAGCACTTTGACAACGTATTGCACAAGCGCCGCCGCTGCTTTATAAAGCGGCTTACCCCGCCCGCGCACGATCGGACGTGACCACACGGACGGCTGCAGCGCGGCTCTGCACGCAGAGCCGCAAAAATGTACCGCAGAAGACGGCGCGGCGCCCCGTACGGGGCGCCGCGTTCCGTTTTATGCCGCGGCCGCCCACGCAGCGGGCCGATTGCCACTACGAATCGGCTCCTGATCGGGGAACGACCGAAGAGGAACCTTTTACGGCATGTAAAAGGGCAATCGCGCGGCGAAGGGATATCCCTTCGCCGTTTATATATAAGAAAACCCGCGGATAGGCTGCGGGTACAAGAGAGGTTTTGCCGATGAACAGAATGAAATGCTATTGATTTGTGAAAACAAGACCTCCGCAACGGCCGCATGGCTCGGCGCCGTTTTCCGTCTTGCCCACCCTTATAAAGGGCGGGTGCCGAACGAAGCGAGGCGAAAGGGCCGTAACGGTCGGCACCGCGCAGGTACGACGCCCCTTCCAGCGGGCGCGTTCCTCGCCCTTGCCTCCCCTTTACAAGAGGCGGCAAGCGATGGAGAAGACGCAAGACCCGTTTACGGGGAACGGGGACCGATCGCATGGCGGTCTTGCCTTCCGGGCGCGGTTTGCGCGCCGCCGACAGCATTCGGACTTACGGCCCGTCCCGCTTATGGCGGCACGCGCCGCAGGCGAAGTAAAATAACCATCCGCCGGCCATGCCGACGGATGGTTATTCGCTTATCCTGCCGGGCCGCACCCCCCGTAGGATGTTTGCCGTGCCCCGTACGGGGCGGTCAGTTTTTGCGGTAGATACACGCCGTATGCGGCGGCAGATAAATATCGTTTAAGTTGCGCACCTGCCCGTCGAGCAGGTTGACTCCTTCGGCCTCTTCCACGCGCACGGTGCAGTCGCCGTCGCCGATATTGACGGCAACGATGATTTTTTCGCTCCCAAACTCACGCGTAAACGAAAAATTCGTGTTCATACAGGTAGCCTTGGCATATGTGCCGTACGAAAGCGCCGGGCATTCCCTGCGGATCGCCGCAAGCTTGGTAAGATGCGCCGTCAGCGCGGGGTGCGCGCTCTTATCGATCGCGTCGATACAGGGGCGCAGGTTGTAATCGAGGTCAGACTTATCACCCTCCGCGCCGAACTCCGACCCGTAATACAGGCAGGGGATCCCCGGCATGGTGTACAGCAGCGTGTACAAATTGTACAGATCGGCCCTGTTTTTTAAGGCCGTACAGGCGCGTTCCACGTCGTGATTATCTACAAAGTTCAAAAGGTGCTTGCCCTTGAACAGCGCCCAGGGCGTATCGGCGAACAGGCGGCTCATCGAATGCTCTATTTCAAACAGGTTGCCCGAATTGAACGCCGAGATCATGCTGCGGAACCCCTCGTAATTGGTGATGGAATCCAGCCGCTCGGGACATACGTTCTGCTGAAAATTGTTGTTGTGGATCACCTCGCCCACCAAAAAGAACTCCGCTTTTTTTTCGTTGACGGTGCGGCGGAGCATCTCCATGAACCACGGAGGCAGCAGATAGCTCACGTCCAGGCGCAGCCCGTCGATATCGAATGCGTCGATCCAGAACCGAACCGCGTCCATCAGATAGCGCTGCAGGTCCGCATTTTCCAGCCGCAGTTTTACCAGCTCGGGATGCCCCTCCCAATTTTCGTAATTCAACCCGTCGTTGTAGCGCGAATTTCCGTAAAAATCGATGTTGAACCAAAAGCGGTAATCCGTCTCCTCGCGACGCGACAACACCTCGCGGAAGGGCGGAAACGAACGTCCCACATGGTTGAACACCCCGTCCAGCACCACGCGGATGCCCGCCGCATGAAAAGCCTTTACCAGCGCGGCAAACTCTTCGTTGGTGCCCAGCCGACGATCCACCCTGTAAAAATCTGCGGTGTCGTACCCGTGCCGCTCGCTTTCGAACAACGGATTCAGCAGCACGGCGCCGATCCCGAGCTCCTTCAGCCGCGAGATCTCCGCCTCGATCTTCCACAGACGATGGCGCACTTCGCCAAAGTCATTTTCTCGTTCGGCGCCGCAAAAGCCGAGCGGATAGATCTGATAAAATACACTTTCGTCAAACCACATAACCGTTCTCCTCTTCCATCTCTTTATTGTACCATGAAACCTCCCGTTTGACAAGGGGGCAATTTTTATTTTTTTTTGCCGCTTTTATTTTTAAGATTTGCGCTTCTCCTGCCGATCCGTCGTATCGGTCGCATTGCGTTTTCTTATTTTGCGTGCCGCGTACGGCGCGGCGCCGTTTTATCGGCCGCATACCGATAAGCGGACGTTATCGTTGCAGCATGCCGCTCCAGGGCGCCCGTATTTTTCAGAGGAGTGCGGCAGGCGGGCAAAAGGCGCTTGCATTCGGCGCAAAAAGCGTGTATAATGGGGCTGTTTTTACGGAGGACTGTATGAGAGCATCCCTTTCGGAATTTTCACGATTTTTAGAGCGCTCGTATACGGCGTATCACGCAGCGGAGAACGCCGCGCAATTTTTGCGCGAAAACGGCTTTACGGAACTGCACGAAACGCAGCCCTGGCAACTGCAGTCGGGCGGGCGGTACTTTGTGCTGCGCGGCGGCAGCAGCCTTATCGCCTTTTGCAACGACGACGTGCGCGAAGGATTTAAACTGATCGTAAGCCATACCGATTCGCCCTGCTTAAAATTAAAGGAAAACGCCGCCCTTTCGGACGGGGCGTTTACCCGGCTGAATGTGGAGCCGTACGGCGGCGGGCTTTGGTACACCTTTTTTGACCGCCCCCTGCGCCTGGCGGGACGCATTGTGCGCGCCGAGGGCGAACGGCTGGTTCCGGCATGCGCGGCAAGCGACTTTTTGGTGAACATCCCCTCGCTTGCGATCCACATGAACCGCGAAGCCAACGAAAAATTTGCGCCGGGTCTTCAGACCGATCTCATGCCCGTTCTGTGCCTGAAAACGGCGCAGCTGCACGAGTGTTTCGGCCCCTATGCCGCAGCCGATCTGTTTGCCGCATGCGCCGAACCGCCCTTTCTCTGGGGCGCACACGAAGAATTTTTATCCGCACCCCGCATCGATAATCTTACGGGCGTATTCTATTCGCTGCGGGCACTTGCGGCGGGAGGGACGGGCGCCTGCGTAGCCGCCTGTGTCGACAGGGAAGGGATAGGCAGCCGTACGTACCGCGGCGAGGGCCGCGACTTTTTGCG
>CALVPS010000010.1 GCA_944354035.1 uncultured Clostridia bacterium
ACGATCTGGACGACCCGTTTACGGGTAACAAGTAACAAATGCGTGACTGCCAGGTCGTCACAGGCGCGACTTGCGCGTTGCCGGTAATATGAGGGCTTACAGCCCGAAAATGAAAAACCACCGGCTATGCCGGTGGATGATTATTGCATAAGGAAATCCCGCGACGGTCGCGCGGATCGGTCAAAACGAAAGGAACGCTGTAAAAACACAGCACCGCGCAGATACCGCTCCCTCCGTCTTACCTTCGGCAAGTCGCTTCCTCTTTGTGAGAGGAGTTCGGGAGAAAGTTTTCTTGCAAGTTCTCCCGCAAACGAGAGGCAAGGGATAGAGGCGCGCCCTCCCTCGTGGGCGCCGGGCGGTGCGGAACGGCAGCCTCTTCGCTCTTATCCTCCCCGTATAACGGAGGGGTGCCGCACGAAGAAAGGCGGGATGTCTATACAATGAAAGAGCGCGCAGACACCAAAATCCTTCCGTCTTACCTCCGACAAGGCCCCTTTGCAAATGGAAGGCAAAGAATAGCGTGAGACGGCCTTGCATTATTCCCCTCCTCTCCCCGTACGAGGGAGGCAAGAGGAAAAAAGCTTACCCGCAAAGGAGACGGGGCCCGCTCCCGGGCAGCAAGCAGCCGATGCATAATTGCCGGGTCGCCGCAGACGCGACCTACGCGCCGCCGGCAGCATTCGGGCCGACGCCCCGCCTATGGCGGCACGCGCCGCAGACGAAGTAAAATGAAAAACGCCGGCTATGCCGGCAGAGAAATATCGCTTGTGCGGCGTACAAAACGGCCATGTACAACTGCCGCACGCCGGAACGTCGGTCGTAGCGCGACCGCACATGCCCCGCAAGTCCGACAACGCGCTGCCGCGCTCCTCGCCTTCCCCCACCGCAACCGCCCCTGCCGTTCCCCTGTGCCGAAGAGAGCGACCGACCGTTGCGATACGAACGGACCGGATCCCGCCGCAAAGGGCGACGGCGCTGCAATAGACCCTGTGTACGGTGTACCGGGATCCCCCGCCGCAAAGACGTACCGTGCGCCTCACGACGCACGGACGGCGGACGTCACTGCGAGGCGGACGTCACTGCGAAATGATGTCCTTCATGCGGGCGACCGCATCCGCGCGGGCAGAGCAACCGATCTTTACGTAGATGGCAGAAATATAGTTGCGCGCAGTGCCGTCCGTCAGCTTCAGGGCGCTGGCGATCTGCTTGTTGGTAAAGCCCTCGTACAGCATGACGGCGATCTCCACCTCGCGGTCGGAAAACCCGAAGGCGCGCTTTAACTTGATTTCGCGGTCGCTGGTCACCATACGCGCCGCGTCGGCGATGCGCCGGGCGATCTTGGCGGGCAGGATGGTATCGCCCGCATAGGCGTTTTTGATGGCGTCGATCAGCGCCGCCGAAGAGGTATCCTTCAATAAATACCCGCTTGCGCCGTTGTTGATGGCGTTTAAAATGTAATCGCTATCGTCGAAGGTGGTAAGGATCAGCACCTTTACTTCCGGATGCCGGCGCTTGACCTCCTGCGTGGCGATCACGCCGTTCATATTGGGCATGCGGATATCCATGAGCACAACGTCCGGCTTGGCCGACTCCAACAATTCGATCGCTTCGAATCCGTCCGAAGCGATGCCGACGACCTCAATCTCGTCGCACGACGAAAGCACGCTGCGGATCCCGTCCACCAGGATCGACTGGTCGTCCGCAAGTAACACTCTGATCTTCGATTCACTCATTTGCCTCATTCTCCTGTTTCCGACGCGTACCGTCCGTCGGCAGCGTCATATGAATTTCAAATCCTTCGTCCTCTTCCGTCTCAAACCATACGGTCCCGCCCAGCGAGGCGGCGCGCGCATGCATGCCGGTCAGGCCAAACCCCTCTTTTAATTGCGAAAGCTCCATGCCTTTGCCGTTATCCGAAAGCAAAAACTCGATGCGGTCGTCCTCCTCCTTCAATTCAAAATAGAAGGCGGTGGCGCCGCCGTGGCGCAGACCGTTGGAGATCCCCTCTTTCAGCGTATTGCACAAAAATCTGCGCTTGGCGTCGCATACCTCTATGTCGGCGATGTCGCAGCGGATCACGATCCCCGTACCGTCGGTGGAATCGTAAACGATGTTCAGCAGCATCTCCTTTAGCGTAAGCTTTTCGCTCTCGCCCGAAAGAAGATGTACGCTTTCGCGCAGTTCCTCCAGCGCGTTTTTGGCCTGCAGGTTCGCCGCCGCAATTTTGCGCTTGGCATCCTGCGGGTCGGAATCGATGGCAAGTTTTGCCGCCTCCGTCTGCATGACCACCGTCGTGATGGAGTGTCCCGCCGTATCGTGGATATCTTTGGCGATGCGCTGGCGTTCTTCCAGCGCCGTCACCTCACGCAGGCGACTGTACGCTTCGCGCAATTTTTCGTTGCTGCTGTTGAGTTGGGCATACGCCTCGCGCAATTTTTCGTTGCTTCGGTTTTGTTCGGTCACCGCCTCGTCCAGTTCGCGGTTTTTGCGGAAGATCTGCACGGCAAAGTTAAAGATCATAAAATGCAGCGCCATCAGCAGGATGTCGTTCAGCGCGTTGGTGATGAGCGCGGCCACCGAGAGCGACCCCGATTTTACCACGCTGGAGACGCCGAACGCGACCAAAAACAGCACGATGCTCGAAGCGCCCATGACGATACTGCCCACAAGGCTCTCCTGCGAAATATAGAACTCGGACAGGATGATCATATACAGCGTGGAGATAAGTTCGCCGTTGGTGAAAATGGTCAGCGTGATCAGGCAGAGCGTATCCAACACATAGCATACGATCTTTACGCGAAAAGATTTGAGTACCCAAATTTTAACGGCGTTTTCGGCCGTGAAAAACAAGAGGACGGGAACGACGACCATCCACGAGGGAGCGTTGCCCAAATACACGTCGCTCCAATTGTTTACGGCGACGAAGACGCCGACGAGGATCAGCAGGCAAAAGATGACCAGCTTGCTGAACCGTTTAAAATATTGCGGCCCGATACGCAACGTCTTAACGGAGCTTTTCATACAAACTTTCCCCCCAGCAGAGTGGCGACGTCGAAATCGCGGCGGATCGATTCCATGCGCCCCACCAGGTAATAGCTATAGGCGCCGTCCGTTCCTATGATGATGTGATCGTACAGCGTAACGCCGTGCAGCGAGCAGATCAGCTGTACCTGCGCGGTGAATCGGTCGTCCGCCGCCGAAGGGACTGCTGGCGCAAACGGGTGATTGTGCGCCAGCACCAGCCCGCGCGGCTGTACCGACGAAAGGACGCGCGCCAGCTGCTCGGGCGCAAGGGAGGCACGGTCCGGTTCGGACACGCCGAAGCGCTTGCTGCACTTTACGCGCTGCTGCCCGTCCAGGCAGAAGACTTCGATCGTCTCCTCGGCGAGCGTGCGGTAACGACTGCACAAAAAGTCCGAAAAATCGCGTACGCTGAACAGTTTCGGCTGCTCCTCGCGCACGGTGTGAGCACGCTCGTACAGCAGTCCTACGCAGCGCAAAAAGGCCGCCGTCTCGTCTCCTACGCCGAATACGCCCTTCAATTCGTCGGGCGAGGCGTTCAGCACGCCCGAAAGCGACCCGAACGAAGAAAGCAACTCGTGCGCGATCGGGTTGGTGTTTTTGCGCGGGATCGCATAAAAAAGAAGAATTTCGAGCAATTCGTGATCTTGCAGCGCGTCCGCCGTCCGCAGCCGCTGCAACATGCGTTTTCTGTGCCCTTCGTGCATAAGCCTTCCCCTCATTGTGCATTGTAACATATTTTTATGATTTTTGCACGAAAAAACAACGGCGATTTCGTGGAATTTTCATACAATATACGCAAAAAAAGCGACCTTTCGCACATACAAACGACCGAAACCATTGACATGCCAAATGTTTTATGTTATAATCATTCTGTTATATAGTAACATATTTTAATTTTGGAGAAGCTGTAATGACTGATTCCGAAAAGCAAATTGTTGAAAGTATCTCCGAGAGTATCCGTTTCGATTCCTCCTGGTCCAAACCGGAACCCGATATGCCGTTCGGCAAGGGCGCGCGCGACTGCCTGAAACATTTTTTGGCGCTTGCCGATTCCATGGGATTTGAAACGCACAATTACGATAATTATGCGGGGGAAGTCGTCTACGGCGAAGGCGAAGAGGTGGCCGTACTTGCGCACCTCGACGTCGTTCCCGCCGGCAGCGGCTGGACAAAGCCCCCCTTCGGCGGCCTTGTAGAGGACGGAAAGATCTGGGGCCGCGGCGCCATGGACGATAAAGGCCCCGCCATGTGCGTTTTGTACGCCATGAAAGCGCTTAAAGACGAGGGATTCGTCCCCGCCAAAAAGATAAAGTTTATTGTAGGATGCAACGAAGAGAGCGGCTGGCGGTGCATCGAGCATTACAACGAGACGGCGACCCTTCCCAAAACGGGCTTTTCGCCGGACGGGGCTTTTCCCGTCATCTATGCCGAAAAGGGCATTTTGCAGGTACGGCTGCACTTCCCCATGCATGAAGTGGCGCCCTTCCTGTTTTTAGAGGGCGGCGAAAGCGCCAATATGGTCTGCGGAGAATGCGAGGCGACGCCGCGCACGCTCACGGTGACGCGGGCGCGTGAACTGGGGCTGAACATCCGTGGAAAAAAGATCATTGCCTACGGCACGGCGGCGCACGCCTCCACGCCGGAGCTCGGCAAAAACGCCATTCTGCCCATTCTGCAATTTTTTGAGCGGAAGAGCGAAACGGTGCGCCGCGTGATCGACTGTCTGTTCCGCGACGTATACCGCCTCTCCGACATCAAAGACGAGACGGGCTCGCTTACCCTTTCGCCCGATATGATCAAATTCCGCAAAGGAGAGCTGCAGGTCGTATGCGATATCCGCTACCCGGCAAGCCTTACGCTCGCAGAGGTGCGCGAGCTCATAAAGCAGTTCGGCGTAAAGTACGAAACGCTGAACCATCAACCGCCTCTGATGCAGGATAAGAACAGCCCGCTTGTGCGTACGCTTTTGGAAGCGTATGAAAGCTGCACGGGCACGGCGGCGGAACCCGTTGCCATCGGCGGCGGCACGTACGCCCGCGCGCTGCAATCGGGCGTCGCCTTCGGCCCCGAAATGCCGGACGACGAGCCTGTGGTGCATCGTGCGGACGAATACATTACGATCGAACGTGTACGCTTTTTGTTCAACGTATACCGCGAGGCGATCAGGCGCCTTTGCGTATCGTAAAACGCAACGATTTATTGCTTTTTGCCGTCGGCAGCGCCGACGGCTTTTTATTTGTGCGCCATAGGGCAAGCAGGGGCGCGACAAAACCCACAAAAATGTCTTCCGGCCATACATGGGCCGTCGGCTGTCCTTTGGCTTTACGCCGCCCGCGTAAAGGAGCTCTTACCGTCTGTCTTCTTCAAAAGAAGGCGCGCCTCCACTCCCCCCTCGCATGGGGAGACGGCTTGCCGTAGGCAAGACGAAAGGGTCGAAAGGCTGCACGCCGCATTTACGGCCCACTCGCCTCGCTGCGCTCGACGCCCTCCCTTTATAAGGGAGGGCAAGGACCAAATCGTATCCCGCGCCCTCAAGTCAATTCTGTTCATCGGCAAAGCTTCGCACGAACCCGCAACCTGTCCGCGGGTTTTCTTATGCAAAAAGAGCGGAACCGAACGGCTCCGCTCCGATCCGTATTGCATAGAATGCCGAGCGCGGCAAAAAAACCTTATAGACGGCCGTGCTCGCGGCAGATCGCCTCTACAATGGCGGCGGCGTCGCCGATCAGCCTTCCGCACGGCCGCTTTTTATAAAACTCCTCCGTGCGCGGTTCGGAGACCGGCCCTTCGTTTACCGCCACACCCGCCTGCTGCAGCAATTCGCGGCAGCCCAAATAGTGGTGCGCCTGCGTAAAGCGCCGCGCAAATTCCTGCACCAACGCGTACATTTCGTCTTTGGTTGCGTGCGGGAACAGCAATCCCAACGCCACGGCGGCCCCCGAGACCGCGCCGCACGTCAGCCGCAGTCTGCCCAGTCCGCCCCCGAGCGGCAGGCTGGCCGCGCCGACCAGGACGGGATCGACGCCCGCTTCGTCGGCAAAGGCAAGCGCTACCGCCTGCGAACAGTTGTGTCCCTGTAAAAAGCATTGCGTTGCTCGTTCTTGCGCCGTCATACTTTCCCCCCTTGCGGCCGTATGCGGGCCGCGGTCTGCCGCATATGCGGGCGCCGCCGCGCCCGTTTTTGTTATATTTCGTACCATATCCCCTCGCGAGGGATAAGCGTCTGCATACCCGAAAAGCGCTCGTTGACCGTCGTCGTAAACTTTTTGACGTTTTCGGTGTGCGTAAGCGGCGGAAAGGCGTCGTCAAAATGATCGATCATCACCCGCTTTGGTAAAAACGTCTGCAAAAACGGCACCATGTAGCGGTGCATGCGCGCCCTTCCCTGATAGGGAAACACCAGCAGATCGACCCCCTGCGGGTACTCCACGTTTCCGTCCATCCCCGCGGAACCCAATATAAACACGCGCTTACCCCCGCCGACGACCTCCAGCCCGAAGATATCGTCCGGCTCGATGCGGTACTTTTTCATCTGCCGCAGCAGGGCGATACAGTCGCGCGCGTGCGCATACGTCCGCGGCGAAAACACCACGCGCAGCACGGTGGCCGCATCGAACACGCAGTGTCTGCTGGCATACGTCTGTACGGTGAGCTCCCCCACCGCAACGCGCTCGTTTACGGCGATCGCCGTCATGCAGTCGGACGAGAGGCCGTTTTCCCGCGCGCGGCGGATGCCGCTTTCGGACACATATACCGTGCGCGCGCCGTTTGCCGTAAACGCATCGATATCTGCAAAGTGATCGATGTGCGGATGCGTGATAAAAATGGCGTCTGCCTGCGAGGCCTCCTCCACGGGAACGGGGAACAGCCGCGGATTATATTGTTTTAAATACGGATCGACGAGAATACGCGTCGCCCCGCATTCGATCATCAGCGTCGCCGTACCGTACCACTTGATCTTCATGTCTTCACCAAGCGATATCATATCATATCCGGGGGCGATGTGTCAATCTCTTTACAAGCGTTTGCTCCATTCGTTTTTCGTCCCGCCGCAATTTTTAAGGGCATGCGCAACGGCGCGCACATGCGCATGCGGGCGCCGACAAACTTCCGTGTCCGGCGGACAAAGGACCCGCGGACGGCATATCCTGTCCGCAAAAAAGCAGAAAAGGCGCCGCGCTGCGATCACAGCGCGGCGCTCCCCGCTTGCCGCTTTGCGGCACTTGCCTACTTTCCCTTTACCCGGCCCACTTCGGTATTGTCGCGCCTGCGGTCGCCCAATACGCGCACGGGGTGCTCCCCCTTTTGCAGACGATAGTCCTGCCCCAAATGTTCGATCGCCTTTTCGATCACGGTATGCGTGCCCGCGGCGTTCACGTTGCCGTGGATGCGCGCGTTATATGCAAAATAACGGAAGGAATCGGGCAACTTGTCCAGCTCCTCAAACCCCTCTTCCACGCCCGTCAGGCGCACGCTTTTGAGCACTTCGCGGATATACTCCTTTTGGGAACGAAACTTTAACAGCGCGGGAAATTCACCGCCCTCCGGCAGAACCTGCTGCCATACCTTTCCGCCGTACACGCGCAGCAGATCGGCCGCTTCGTGCAGATGCGCTACCTCCTCTTCAAAGTGCAGTTCCCATATCTTTTTGATGCGGGCGTCCGTCTCGTCCTCGTAACACGAATAATAGAGGTAGCACTCGGTGTACTCGTTCATCAGCAGCCGCTCCCAATCGGTCATACACGGGTCTTTCAAGCACCCGTACCCCGTGACGTGCTGCTCTTCGATCATGGCGATCTCGTTATACAACTGCCTTCCCAGGGGCGAGGCGTACAGATTGGCCACGTTCATATAAAAATTCATCGTCTGTTGTTCGGCCGCCGTAATAATGTTGATGTTCAGCTTGGTCTTCAAGTCGTTCAGATAGCCGTTGATATAAAAATTTACGTCGTCGTACGGATGGCGGTATTCCGCCACCGTGGGGCGTCCGGGCATGATCTCGGTATAGTCGCCTACCAGCCGGGCCGGATCGCCGCCTTTTTCCAGCTCCATAAGATCGGCATAACGGTACAGATGGTCGAAATCTTCCAGCAGCGCAAAGTTTAATTGCTTTTTTACGTAGCTGTTCTTTTCGGTGACGGCAAGGTTGGCGGTGAGGTCCACCGCCAGCTGCTCGTAGCCGATGGTATGCTCTAAAATGCTTTCGTCCGCGGGCTTTAGCCCGGCGATCCGCTTTTGCTGCAGCTGTTCGCCCCGTCTGAGGTAGGCCAGCCGGCGGCGCACGTCGTTGTTGGCGCACTGACGCGTAACGGCGTGCGTGCAGCGCACCGATTCGAACTCCGTGCCCGACATTAAAATGACGCGCAGCCGGGTATACGGGTCTACGGCGTTTTTATCGTACGGCTTTACCAACACTTTTTTCCATTCGGTAAAAATTTTGTCCGCTTTTTGCGGCTTACATGCAAAGGGATCCATCGTCCTCCTCCTTGCACTTTTTATTGCCGGAAAGGGCGAAGTTGATACAATCGTTTGCAAAAGAGCGAAAAAATTGTTATAATAATTGCAACGACCAAATAAGGAGCCAACTATGATCGGGGCAGTCATTGCACTTGACTCGGAAGCAGAAGCGCTGCTTTCGCAAATGCAGATAGAAAACACCGTGATCGCGCACGGTAAACCGGTATATCGCGGCAAGGCGTTCGGAAAGGACGTATTGCTGTGCGTGTGCGGCGTAGGGAAGGTAAACGCGGCCGCAGGAACGTGCGCCGTATTGGAGCGGGGCGCGGATATCGTGCTCAACTTCGGCGTGGCGGGCGGTCTGTGCGACAAAACGCAGCTGGCCGAAGTTTACCTCATTGAAAAAGCCGTACAGTACGACTTTGACATCACGCAGCTCGAAGGCGGCGAGATCGGTACGCTGGACGGCGAAACGCAGAACTTTTTGCCCCTCTTTATGCCGGACGGGCTCGATTTCCCCCGCCGCGCGCTGGGCACGGGCGACCGCTTTAACGACTCTCCCGCCGACCACGCCCTGCTTCTTCGGCTGGGCGCACACATCCGCGATATGGAGGGCGCCGCCGTTGCGCAAGTGTGCAAGTATGCGGGCGTGCCCTGCGTTTCGGTAAAGGCCATCTCCGATGTGTACGGCGCGGGCAGCACGACCGAGCAATTCGAAAAAAATCTTACGCGGGCTTCCCTGAACTTAAAGGCGTATATGCACGTAATCGTTAACTCCCTTTCGTAATTTGATAAATATCGAAATATAGGGTGATTTCTGCAAATTTTACAGATTTTTCCCGTTTTTATCCGATTTATTTATAAATTGCAAAAATTTATTTTTTGATACTATTCTAAATAAGGAACATCCACCATGCCGGATACCATCCCCTCCTTTCAAAAAGACCACACCCGCCTGCGCAGGGGCCTGTATGTCGCCGTCGACGCAAACGGGATATCTACGTTCGATCTGCGCTTTAAAACGCCGAATGCCGGCGACTACCTCGAACAAAAGGCGCTGCATTCGATCGAGCATCTTCTTGCCTGCGTTCTGCGCAACGGGCCGCGGGGAGAGAATATCGTATACTTCGGCCCCATGGGGTGCCGCACGGGGTTTTATTTGCTGACCGTGCGTCTTTCGTACGAAGAAGTGCTTACCCTGCTGAAAGATGCCGTGCGCGAAGCGCTTTGCCGGGACGCAGTCCCCGGCACGCGGCGCGAAGAATGCGGCAATTATTTAGAACACGACCTTGCAGGCGCCAAGCGCGAACTTGCGGCCTATTTGGCCGTTCTGGAGGCGATATGATCGATCTGGGCGATTGGAAGGAGCCGCTTGCCCCCCTCTTTGCCGACGAGCGCTATCAAAAGATCCGCACGTTTTTAATAGGGGAGTACCGCAGCCATACGGTCTATCCCGACATGTACGACATTTTCAACTGCTTCCGCTACACGCCCTATGCCAAGGTAAAAGCCGTGCTGCTGGGGCAGGATCCCTATCACAACGCGGGCCAGGCGCACGGACTGTGCTTTTCTGTACAGGACGGCGTTCCAAAGCCCCCCTCGCTGGAAAACATGTTCAAGGAACTCTGCGACGACCTGGGATATCCGCCCGCCCCCTCGGGCAACCTGACCAAGTGGGCAAAAGAAGGCGTTCTGCTGATGAACACTTCGCTCACCGTGCGCGCGCATCAGGCAAATTCGCATGCAAACTGCGGCTGGAGCTGGTTTACGGACGCGGTGATCTCCCTTTTGAGCGAGCGCAAGGAGCACCTGGTGTTTTTGCTGTGGGGCGGCAACGCGCGCCGCAAAAAGACGCTGATCGACGAAAAAAAACACCTCATTCTGGAATGTGCGCATCCCTCGCCGCTCTCCGCCTACAACGGCTTTTTCGGCTGCCGCCACTTTTCCAAAACCAACGCCTATCTGACGGCGCACGGCATTGCGCCCATCGACTGGAACCTGAACGACTGAACGGGAGATCTCTATGAAATATATCGTCATTCTTGGCGACGGCATGGCGGGATATCCGCTGCCCGCCTACGCAAACAAGACCTGCCTGCAGCTTGCGAACAAACCGTTCATCGATCAACTTGCAGGGAAAAGCGAACTCGGCCTTGCCAAAACGGTCCCCGAAGGGTTTGCCCCGGGCAGCGACGTGGCCAATCTTTCGGTGATGGGCTACGATCCCGCGCGTTACTATACGGGGCGCTCGCCGCTGGAGGCCGCCTCGATCGGCATTGCGTTAAAAGATACCGACGTAACGCTGCGCTGCAACCTGGTGACCCTCTCCGACGAGGCACGCTATCGGGATAAGACGATGCTCGACTACTCCGCCGGCGAAATTTCCACCGCCGAGGCGCGGGAACTGATCGACGCCCTGAAGGCGGCGTTCGACCGCCCGCCCTTTACGCTGTACGCGGGCATCTCCTACCGCCATTGCCTGGTGTGCGACCACGGCGAAACGGGGCGCGTACTGACCCCGCCACACGACATTTCCGATCGGAAGATCGCCCCCTACCTGCCCAAGGGCGCGGGAAGCGAGGCGCTTTTGAATATGATGGAGCGCTCATACCGGCTGCTGAACGATCACCCGGTGAACCGGGCACGGCGGGCGGCGGGAAAGCGGCCGGCCAACTCCGTCTGGTTTTGGGGCGAAGGCACCAAGCCGCGGCTTACCCCCTTTTGGCAGCTGTATCGCAAGCACGGCGCCGTTATTTCGGCCGTGGACCTTATTAAGGGCATCGGCATTTTGGCGGGACTGAAGGTGATCGAAGTAGAGGGCGCCACAGGCAACTGGGACACCAACTTTTACGGCAAGGCGTGTGCCGCCGCCGACGCGCTGACGGGCGGACTGGACTTTGTGTATCTGCACATGGAGGCGCCCGACGAGTGCGGCCACCACGGCGATATCGCCAAAAAGATCTATTCGATCGAACAGATCGACGGCGTTGTAAAGACGGTGTGCGACCGACTGACGGCCGCGGGCGAAGACTTTTCGCTATTGCTGCTTCCCGATCATCCCACGCCCATCGCCTGCAAAACGCATGTCGCCGACCCCGTTCCCTACCTGCTGTACCGCAGCACGTGCTCCGCCGCGGGCGCCGAACGGTACGACGAGGCGCATGCCGCAGCCGCGGGCGGCCGCGTGACGGAGGGGTGTTCGCTGATGAAAAAGTTTTTTAACGGCTGAACAATTTTAAGAACAGCCCCTGCATTTATTTGCCTTTCCCGTTTATTTGTTATATAATAAAATAAATTACGGGCGGGCGCCCGCAAGATCATACGAGGTGTTTGCAATGGAAAAGATGATTTTGCCGGTCACCGATGAGGAATTCGGCGCACGACAGCACATTTTAGACATAGAAAAGTGGCTCGCCAGCGAAGCGGCGGGGCGCGATCTGTGCGGGACCATGTCTTACTGCGCCGTATGCGACAAGACGCAGACGCATCCCTGTGCGCGGGCGGAGGCACGTTTCCGCCTTGCCGAAGAAGCGGCGGCCGCGCAGGCGGCGCGCGAGCAAGAAGTTTTGGAAGAGATCGCCGCCGCGCAGCCGGAGGAAGCTCTTCCCGAAGGGTACGAGTGGGTCACGCGGTACCGCCGCACCTTTCAGGCGCGCCTTATTCAGAACGAAAAGGCGCAGGACGGCTATACCGAGATCAAAAACGCCCTCAGCGAACTGGCCGGCGTAAAGGTACGCACCTGCCAGACGTGCGAAAACTACCGCTTCGAGGGCCGCAAGATCGCCAAAGTCAACATCGGCGGCAAAACGCTTACGCTGTATCTTGCCCTGGATCCCGCCGACTACGAGGAGAGCAAGTACCGCTTTGCCGACGTCTCCGATAAAAAGACGTACGCCGAGACCCCCATGAAAGTGCGCGTCACGGGGTCGCGCTCCATAAAGCACGCCAAAGAACTCATTGCAGACTTGGCGGCACGCTTCTCCATACCCGTAACGGGGCACATCTTTATGGACTACCATGCCGCGTACCAGCCGGACGAGGCGCTGATAAAAAAAGGACTGATCAAGCCCTACCGCGCCCGCATAAAACGCAAAAAAAAGTGATCTGAGTTTGCCGTCGCAGTCTGCGGCGGTTTTTTTATAAAAGCAAAATTCTCGCGCGCGACGCCGGGCGGCACACACGGCAAGAAGCGTGCGGCGGCCGCAAATGCGGCCGCCGCACGCTTCTTATTCTTCTTCAAAAATAAGTTCGCCGTTCTCCTCATCCACGATCACCGTCTTTCCGGGGGCGATGCGCCCCTGCAGGATCTCTTCGGAGAGGCGGTCTTCCACCCGCCGCTGCACCACGCGTTTTAACGGCCGCGCCCCGAATTCGGCGCTGTAGCCCTCGTCCACCAGCAAATTTTTGGCGCGAGCGCTCACCTTTAACTGCACGTCGCGCTGCCGCAGCCGCCCGGCAAGCCCCTCTATGATCTTTCCGCAGATCTCGCCCGCCTCGTCACGCGAGAGCTTGTGGAAGATGACGATCTCGTCGATGCGGTTTAAAAATTCCGGTTTGAACTGCCGCTTTAACGCGTCTTCGATGCGCGACTTCATGTCTTCGTAGGCCTGCATCTCGTCCGAGGAACGGAACCCGAGCGGCGCCGCCTCCCTTACCTCGTGCGCGCCCACGTTGCTCGTCATGATCAGCACCGTATTTTTAAAGGAGACCTCCCTGCCGCGGCTGTCCGTCAGACGACCGTCGTCCAAAATTTGCAACAGCAGGTTGAACACATCCGGGTGCGCCTTTTCGATCTCGTCGAACAGCACAACGGAATACGGCTTACGGCGGATGCGTTCGGTCAGCTGACCGCCCTGCTCGTCGTAGCCGACATATCCGGGAGGCGCGCCGATCAGCTTGGAGACGGAATTTTTTTCCATATACTCCGACATATCCAGCCGTACCAACAGGCGTTCGTCGCCGAACATGCTTTCGGCAAGCGCCTTGCTGAGATCGGTCTTACCCACGCCCGTAGGCCCAACAAAAATAAACGAACCGATGGGTCTGCCCGCGTCTTTGAGCCCCGCGCGGGCGCGGCGGATGGCCCTGGCGACCGCCTCCACCGCCTCGTCCTGGCCGACGATGCGCCGATGCAGCTCCTCTTCGAGGTGCATGAGGCGCGTACTCTCCTCCTCGGTCAGTTTTACTACGGGCACGCCCGTCCAGCTGCTTACGATCTCGGCGATCTCCTCGGCGCCGATGGCGAGGTGCGTGGTCGTGCGCTTGCTGTTCCACGCCGCGCGCAGCTCTGCCGCGCGCGCCTGCGCCGCGTCGATCTGCGCGGCCAGTTCGGCCGCCTTCTGTGCGTCGCGCCACTTTGCCGCCTTTTCGCGATCGGCCATCAGCCGCGCCAGCCTGTCCTCCGCCTCCACCAGCTCCGAAGGCCCGTTATACGAATTGAGGCGTGCCCGCGAGGCGGCCTCGTCGATGAGATCGATCGCCTTGTCGGGCAAAAAACGATCGGTGATATAGCGGTCGGAAAGGCGGGCGGCCGCCTCGATCGCCGCCCGCGTGATCACCACGTTGTGGTGCGCCTCGTACTTATCTTTGATGCCGCTTAAAATGGCGATCGTATCTTCCACGCTCGGCTGATCCACCGTCACCGGCGTAAAGCGGCGCTCGAGCGCGGCATCCTTTTCGATATATTTGCGGTACTCCTCCGACGTAGTGGCGCCCACCGTCTGCAATTCGCCGCGCGCCAGCATGGGCTTTAAGATGTTAGAGGCGTCCATATTGTTATCTGCGGAGCTGCCCGCGCCGACGATCATGTGGATCTCGTCGATGAACAAAATAATATTATGGTTGCGCATGATGGCGTCCACCACGTTTTTCAGCCGCTCTTCAAAGTCGCCGCGATAGCGCGCGCCCGCCAAAAGGCCCGTCAGATCGAGCGAGAACACCGTCTTCCCGCGCAGCAGCTCGGGCACCTTGCCGTAGACGATCGCCTGCGCAAGCCCCTCGACCACGGCGCTCTTTCCCACGCCCGGTTCGCCCACCAGCACGGGATTGTTTTTGGTGCGCCGCGAGAGGATCTGCACGACCTTTTCGATCTCGCGGCGGCGGCCGATCACGGGATCCAGCTTGCCCTCGCGCGCCTTGCGCGTCAGATCCACACCGTACGCAAGCAGCTCCGCATCCAGTTCTTCGGGCTGATCCTCGGTCTCCGGCCTGTACGACGACGCGCCGTGCGAGTCTTCCTCCGCAATGGGCTGCAAAAAGGCCTCCGTGTTGCGGATCAGCTGATCGACGTCGACACCGAGGCTCTTTAAGATCCACACGGCCAAGCACTCCTCCAGCGTAAGAATGGCGAGAAGCACGTGCTCGGTACCCGTGATCGCGCGCGCATCCTCCGATTGCAGCGAATATTCGCGCGCATAGCCGAAGATCTTTTTCAGGCGCGGCGTAAAGCCGTGCACGGGCGACTCGTGCTGCAGATTGCGCCGGAACACATCGCGGTAGGCGGCGACGCGCACACCCGACCGCATCAAAAGCTTGCTGGCCGTGCTGTCCGTTACGCACAGCATCGACAGCAGAATATGCTCGCTGCCGATATAGTTGGTCTGATAGCGCTCCGCCGCCTCCTTGGCGAGTTCGACGGCCTGTTTTAAATGGTCGGAAAAAAATGTTTCGTCCACAACGATCCCCCACGCGGCAAAAGCCCGTTAAAAAATTTTAAGATCCATGCCGCGGATCGCCTTGCCGGCATACTCCGCGCGATAGATATCGCATGCCTCGGCGCCGAGCGGCGCGCCGTTCAGGCGGTTGAGATTGGCGGGACGCATGGCGATGATCAGGTCGTGCAGCTCCTCCATGCGCTCGTCCTCGCAGCCCTCTTCGTCCGAACCGATCAGCCCCAGCGCCACGCCCAGTTTTACGTCGGCGATCCGCCGCATAAACTCGTGCTCGTCGATCATATAACAGCTGGTCAGCACGCCGTAGGCGCGGCGGACGCGGTCCTTTAACCGGGCGCCCTCCTCCGCCTTCATGCGCAGCCGCTCCAGCAGTTCCATCTCCACCACGCCCGTGACCGCCTGCTCCACCGCCGTTAAAATATCCTCTTCCGAAATACCGAGGGTCACCTCGTTGCTCACCTGGAACAGTTCTCCCTCCGAACCGCTGCCCTCACCGAACGCCCCGCGCACCGTAAGGCCCAGGCGGGTAAGTTCGGGCACCACGTCGCGCAAAATGCCGCGGCGCGAAAGGGCGGGCAAAAACAACATGACCGAGGCGCGCAGCCCCGTGCCGAGGTTGGTGGGACACGCCGTAAGATAGCCGAACGTATCGTCGTAGGCAAACGGAATACATTCGGAGATCGCGTCGTCGATGCCGACGATGCGCTCATACGCCTTGCGCAATTCAAACCCCTTGGTAAAATACTGCTCGCGCACGTGGTCTTCCTCGTTGAGCATGACGCTGATGCTCTCGTCCCGCGAGATGAGCGCCGCCGAGATGCGGCGGTTTTTGATGAGATCGCGCGAGATAAGATAGCGTTCCGTTAAAAATGCCGCGCGCTCGTCGGACACGTTTTTCATTTCGTACAGCGAAAAATCGTCCAGCTCCGAAAGCTCGGCCGCGATCAGCCGCACGATCTCCTGCGCCTGCTCTTCGGCATGCGGGTCGCGCAGCAACCTGCCCGGAAAGGGATAATCGGCAAAGTTGCGCGCCAGGCGGATGCGCGTGGAAACGGCCACGCTCTCAAAACTCTTCCGTACGCCGTCCTGCGTCATTGCACACCCCCGTGCTGCGGCCCGTTCAGCGCCTTCAACGCCCGCTGCAGCTGGCGCGCCGTCTCGTAGTCGCCCATACGCAGCGCCTGCTCCAAACGCTCTTTCAGCTGTTCGCGCCGCACCACATATTCGCGCATTTCATCGTATTTTTTTTCGGCCTCCGCGTCGGGACGGCGCCCCGTGTGCCCCACCTTCCCCTGGATCCCGCGCACGGTATCCGTCAGTTCCGCGCGGAAGGCGGTATAGCACTGCGCGCACCCCAACAGCCCCGTGCGCCGGAACTCTTCAAACGTGGTGCCGCAGGCGGGACAGGCGCGGACGCGCTCCCCCACGCCCTTGAGCAGCGAGGGGAAAAAATCGCTCTTCTTTTCGGGATAGAGGGCGCGATAACACTCCGCGCAGAGGTGCAGCGTCACCTCTTTGCCGTTGACGCTGCGCGTGTACCGTTGGGCGGGACTTTTTCCGCAATTGCTGCAAAGCATATCGTACCTTTCCTCTTCGTTACAGTATATCACACAATGCGCAAATGCGCAACCCCCGGCATGGGGGTCGCGCATTTATTCACATTCGAAGCGGTATTTTTGCCCGACGTCGGGGTACTTTTTGCGGTCGACTTCGGAGAGAAACATCTCCTCGGGGCGCGCATACAACATTCCGTCCGCAAGGCTGCGGTATACGACCAGCCGCTCGCCCGTTTCGCTGTGTATTGCCACGCCCTCTGCGCGGTACCGCCCACCCTTAAAATGGCGGTATACGGCGCCGGGCACAAGGCGCCTCACGCCTCGCCGCCGTCTTCGGCAGACGGCTCGCACAGTGCGGGACGAAACTTACGGCAGTACTCGTATGCGCCCGCCACGTCGGGGATGTGATAGGTACCGTATTCGCAGATCAGCGCCAAAAAACGCTTTTCGTCGTACGTTTCAAGCGCGATACGCACGATCTCGTCCCATTTTAAAAAGAAACGCTCGGACGCGGCACGGTCGCTCTCGCACCAATAAATGCCCTCATCGTAGACGCCGACCAAGCCGCGCGCCGTCACAAAGGCATATACGGAACGCCCCGTGACCAGTGCGCCGAACACGGCGATCACCGCGCCGATGGCGGCGTCCCACAGGATGGCCGCAACAATGCCGCCCGCCACGAGCAGGGCACCGAACACGATGGTGAGAACGGCGCGCTTGCGGCGGCTGCGGTCGGGCAGCACGAACCGGATGCGCCGCGTGTATTTTTTTGCCTCGGGCCGCGCGCCGCGCAGCGGCGGCTCACCCGAAAGAGACAGGGAGAGCGCCTCTAACCTGCGGTACAGCCGCTCCTTCCCCTCCGCCTGAATGAGTACGGCGGGCGCGCCCTTACCCGCCTTCCCCTCCTTGGCCACATAGTGCGCGGGGACCTGCAAAATTACGCTCCACGTACCCTTTTCGGCGGGTTTCATGCGCGAACACACCGAAAAAAACCGCACCTCGGAATAGGGGATGGCAATGGCCTTTTCGTCGACAGGACGCCCCTCCGCGCAGATACGCAGGCAGTCGTCGTCAAACCGCGCGATCGTACCGTCGCCCACAAAAAAGCACGCCTCGCCGCAGCAGCGTTCGCGGTAGTCGGCCTCGCTTGCGGTGAGCGACTGCGAAAGTTTTCCAAGGAAAAACGCGATCAGGGCAAACACCACGGTCGCGCCCGCAAATATGCCCGTAAGCAGATACAGCAACCACTCCTCGTCGACGGTCCGCTCGCCGACTTCGAGCATGATGACGCAGACCAGTACGCCGACGAGGCACAAAATTGCCACGACGGCGACAAGAAAGGCCGAAAAATTGGCCGCGGTGAGCGATCGCCTTAAGCGCTTTGCCAGCGCGGCGCGCGCCTCATCCGTTTCGGGAACGGGATATTCCTTCATACACAACACTCCGTCACAATGTCAACTTTTTGAAAGCCGGCACGCAGGCCGGCGCAGCTACTTTTTGGAAGAGAACAGCCGCATGCGCTTCCACGGTACAAAAAAGATGAGCGCAAGTACCTGCAGCGGCACGCCGACGAGATAGATGAGCGCAATGGGCACGACGGATGGATCCACGCCGCAGACGAGCGCCGTAAGATACACGCAGGTGAGCAGCGTCCACACCAGCAGCGTAATGGCGGCGATACGCACCCAGCGGTAATGCCAGATACAGCTGAACACCAAAACGACGATCGCCGAAGCGGGGACCGCGTATACGAACGCCAGCCACTTTCCGTCCAGCGACGGCGAAATGATGCCCATCAGCACAAAGGCGATCACGGCGACCAGCCAGCACAGCCCCGCCGAAAGCAGCATTACGACGATGCGGCGCAAAAGGCGCGCCTTTTTGGGCATGACGCGCTTTTCGGGATGCTCGCGCACCAGATCGTCCACCGACACGTTAAAAAGATCGGCAAGCTGCAACAGGATGCGTACATCGGGAATGCCGTTCCCCTGCTCCCACTTCGAGACGGATTTATCCGAATAATTTATTTTTTCCGCCAGCTCCAGCTGCGTCATATTCGACATCCTGCGCAGGCGCATGATGTTTTTTCCTATGATGACCGCAAGAGAATCCTGTTCTTCCATACGACCATTATACCGTACCGAAGCGCGATTGTCAACCTTTCCGCCATGACGTTTTTGTAATTCTACCGTGAGTAGAGTGTGAAAATACAACTCTATTGTACGAATTTTGCAGGATAGAGTACTTTTTTAAAAGAGTAGGTTGCCATTCGGAAAACATGCGGCTACAATAAAGGCATACAAACCATGTGCGCCTCCCGCACGCCGACCGACGCGGACCGGCCAACGCGAATGCGAGGCGCCGATCCTTCGGCCGGATTTGGGCCGACGCGGGAATGTCCCGCGTGCCGCCGTACGGGCGGCACATCCGATCCGCAAAAAACGCACGCGGTCCCAGCCGCATACGTTTTTTACTCTCCAATATTTTTTCAAAAGGCCTGCGGGGTTCCGCAGGCCTTTTGAATTGTTTGTACGAAAAATATCTTTGCCGACGACAGGATCCCGACGGAAATTTCGCGGACCCGTTCGCTTTTTTTGCAGCCGACCCCGCGATCGATGCGCGTCACAAAACGGAAAGGCCGGTCGCATCCCCGGTATAGGACGGACGAAGAGGAACGGCGCGTCCCCTTGTTCTTACCGACGGCGGGATCTACTGTAACCCGTATACCGTGCATGCCCTAAAACGGCTTCGCCCCATGCGCCGCGCAGTCGGGCATACGGTTGCCCCTCACGCCGTACGAACGGCGCCGCCCTTCCCTTGCGGTCCCGCAGGGAGCTTGAACGGCCCACTTCGCAGGACACAACACCGAACGCACTTTGCCCGACGTTTGCCGCACATGCCTTGAAAACGACTTCATCCACGCATGCCGCGCATGGCGCGCCTCAATCTGCGGGATCCTGCAACAGGTCGCAGAAGGATGCGACGGACAGCAGCGCATCTTGCGACTGTGCCCCTCCCACCGCCACGACGTCCATCCCCGCGGCGCGAGCGGCCGCAAGGCCCGCCGGCGCGTCCTCGAACACCAGGCACGCCTCGGGCGGCACGCCCAGCAGCCGGCTGACGTATAAAAACAGGTCGGGCGCCGGTTTTTTGGGCATGGGGACCGACCCGTCCGCCACAAAGTCGAACAGATCGAGCACGCCGAAACGCTCGGCCGTCTCCAAAGTGTGCGCCCCGGACGAGGCGATGGCGGCGGACACGCCACGGCGCGCCAGCAGCTGTAAAAACGCGGTGACGCCGCCGATCAGATCGCGCCGCAAAAGCACAGCGCTCTCCCTGCGGTAGGCAGAATCCTTTACGGCAACGATTTTCTCCCGCTCCGCCCCGGTGAGCGCGCGGCCCAGTTTCTGCTCTAAATAACGCAGGATATTCGTGCGGCCGGTACTCTTTAAGGGGTGGTACTCCTCTTCGCTCATGTCCGCGCCGACCGTGCGGAACGCCTCGTTCCAGGCGCGATAGTGGCAGGGCTCGCTGTTTAAAATTACGCCGTCGAAATCGAATATGCACAGCTTGTAGCGCTTGTCCTGCCCCGGCAAACGGTACTCGCCGTTAAAGGCGCGCCGGATGAGCGCGGCGATCTCCTCGCCCGCGCAGGCCACGACGCCCGCGTCACCGAACGCATACGGCTCGCCGCGCAAATTGCACAGCAGCGCGCCCGCCTCGCGGCACATCAGGATCCCCGGAGCGATATCCCACAAATTTTTCGTAATGACAACGGTCGCATCCGTCTTCCCGGCGGCGACCCCGTAAAAATCGATGCAGGCTGCGCCGAACATGCGGATCTTGGCGATGCGCGAATACAAATAGCGGACGGCCGCATGCTGGCGGTCGGCCACGCGCGGCGTTTTGGCGTGCGGATAGTCGCCGAAACTGACCACCGCCTGCTCGATCGGCGCGTTGCGCTTTACAAATACCCTGCGATCGTTCAGCCAGCAGCCCTCTCCCTTTTCCGCCCAGATCAGTTCGGAAAAATGCGGCAGATAGATGACGGAGAGCACCACCTCGCCGCCGTCGAACAGCGCGCACTGCACGCCGTACAATTTGACGCCGATGGCCATGTTGCACGTTCCGTCGATGGGATCGATGGTCCACGTGCGCCCCTCTATCGGCTGTTGGCCCGACGTCTCCTCCCCGTGGATGTGGTCGCCCGGGAACGCCGCCAAGATGGCGGCGGAAAGCGCGCCCTCGATATTGCAGTCGATATCGGTCACAAGATCGAACCGCGACTTTTGACGGACTTCGCCGAGGTCGCCCTCCGCGTAACGCCGATAGGCCTCCTGCATTTCGCGCACAAGAAACACGCGCTCGCGTCCGTACTTTGTCATACGATCTCCTCCCACTCTTTGGCCTCGCTCTTTAAATATTCATACGCCCGTTCACAAAAGGTGAACACGGGCGAAACGGTCTGTTTTTCAATAAAAAACGACGGATTTTCAATTCCCGGAATGTTGTTTGCATAGTACTGCAAAATAAGATAGTCGTCCACGAAGATCATGTTCATGCGCGGCAATTTGTCGTAAAGATACAGCTTGAACTGCTCTTTGTTGACGTTGATGCGCTCGCGGATATCGTATGCCGTCTCCAAATTGACGTTGGTGATGGTGCGGATGCGTCCGGGCCGCAGCCGCTCTTCCCGTTCGCGCTGCCCGGTATACTGCCCGTCCGGATCGAGGAACAGCAGCTCTATGCTTCCGCCGTGTTCGATGCAGTTGACGATCGCATTCGGATTGATGCGCGCCGTCATTTCGGAATTGGAGATACCGACCGCCCTTACCGACTTGGCCGTGGCCACCAGATCGTCGAACCGACAGCTCTGATTCATCGAAGCGCGGCTGGCAAACACCTCCTTGATCTCGGAAGTGATCTGCGACTCCTGCCACGAACGGGCGCCGCACGTCCGTTCGCTCACCCAGGAAAACAGCTCTTCCCTGACGGCGGGATCCTCCCCGGTCTCGTCGTAAAAGTGCGTGCGGTTGGCAAACAGCTCGTGCAGGCGCGCCTCGTCGCCCTTGCGGCGCCCGCCGCACGCATACACCTTGGCGTCCGTCACCGAGACCTCCCCCAGCTGCGTCAGCGCATAAAACGCGTCGATCTCCGTGGAGAGCTCGTAATGGTTGCGCGGGTCGATCTTGCCCTCCTCCGTAACGTGCAGTCCGGAAGAACACACCAGCAAAAAAGTGCGCGAACGCATGACTTCAATGATATTTGCCTTATACACGTCGTGCTTGGCATACGGAAAAAAGAAGCACTTTAATCCTTTTTCCGTTAAAAAATCACAAATTTTTTGCGCGCATTGCCTGGACCCGCCCTGTTCGTACGAACCGTGATAGGCGATAAACACATCGTGCGTCTTTTTAAATCCCATTTTCATTCCTCCGTCCGGTCGGCGGCACGCCGCCCCTGCGTGCCATTCAGTATAACATACCGCACACGACCTGTCAACGCCCGAATGCCGTGCCGCGGCCGCAAAAACCGCGCGGGCAGCCGAAAGGCCGCGCTATTTTACCCTTTCAAGCACCAATACCCGATAGGGCGAAAGCTCTGCGCGGTCGCACAGGAATTCGCCGCTCAACAGGTCGCGGTATGTGCCGTCCAGCTCCACCGTTCCGGGACGGTTTTGCGTTTCGACGGCGATCACCGCTTCATACTTGCCGCTGCGACGGGTAAGCACCACGTTTTTGCTCGCCTTAAAAATAGGCACGGCACCCGCCAGGCGGCGCAGATCTTTTTTGCAGGGCAGGCTGCCCAGCACAATGACGCAGCCCTTTCCGACGCGCCTGCGGGTCACGACGGGGAGCCCGTCAAATTCGCCGCCCGTATAACGCGCCAGCGCGCCGGCGCCGCACAGCTCGTAGGCGCTGTAGCAGAGCGAGAGCTTCATCTTTGCGCCGTTCTCCCATTCGGCGGCATATTCACCGTTCCCGACGGGAAGGTCGTACAGCTGCCGCACGCCCGCAAACTCCTCCAAAAATCCGTGCGGCGCATGCGTGTATTTCGAGGAATATTCGGTCATGATGTCGGACATGGGCCCCACGATCCACGTCCCGCCGGACTTTACCCAGGCGACGATACGCTCCTTTAGCCCGTTTTCGTCCACCGTGGAGAGGAAGGGCGAAAAGACGACGCGATAACCCTTCAGCGAATGCGCGGTATCGATCACGTCCACATTGCAGTGACGGAATGCGGCGTGCACGCGGTCGGCAAGCACGGCGCGGTAATCGAACGCCTTTAAGAGGGGGGCGTTGATGCTGTTGATGACGGCGGTCGACGAATAGTGGATGGCGATCTGCGACGATACCGTGCTGCCCGTAAGCAGCTTGCGCAGACGGGCAAACTCGGCGGCGGCGCGGGCGACCTCCTGCGTGACGCGGTAGGCCCTTCCTGCCGTGTTGTAGAGCGCGCCGTGCGCCAGCTCGTGTCCGTTGGGATGGGCGCGGAACAGCCAGTATTCCACCATCTCTCCGCCGCGCGCCACCGGGAGCCAGGTATTGGCATAGCATGCGCCGACCGGCCTGGGGCCGAATTCCGCCCATACGCTGCCGTTCCAACCCGCCTGCGTCTCCGTCACCCAAAAAGGTTTATCCTTTACCGTACGCAAAAAGTCGTAGCCGAATGTTGTACGGATCAGCTCGGAGGCGGGTTCATAGTGATTGTACTGCACAACGTCGAGCGTACGGTTCACGTCGTAATAGCTTAAAAGGTTGGTCACCATCATATCGGTGCCGACGGGCGCGGCGGTATACGCGTGCAAAATTTCTGCCTGCTCGTTGACGTACGACACAATATTCTGGCAGTGGAACCGCGTCCACTCCGTCTGCAGCGAGGGGTGTTCCCAACGCCCGCGCACGGGCGGCGCAACGTCGTCGAACGAGGAATACTCCAATGACCAGCGGCTCATCCCCCACTTTGCGTTGAGGTTTTCGGGCGTGCCGTACTTTTGTTTGAGGTAGGCGCGGAACTTGCTTTGACACAGCGGGCAGTAACACCCCTCGTTATAGGGGAAAATTTCATTGTCGATCTGCCAACCGACCACCGCCGGATGGCGGCCGAACCGCTCGGCGAGCCGGGTCACGATCGCGCGATTTTTTTCACGCATGACGGGCGAAGATTTGCACGGATGGCAGCGCGAAAACACCTGCGTGCGGACGCCGTCCGCATACACCGTACGCGTTTCGGGATATTTTTCGAGCAGCCAGCGCGGCGGCGTGCAGGTGGGCGTACACAATACTACGGCGATCCCCGCGGCATGCAGCATGTCCGTGACGCGCGCCAGCCACTCCAGGTCGTACTTCCCCTCTTCCGGCTCCATTTTGCCCCAGGCAAACTCCCCCATGCGTACGCAATTGATCCCCGCCGACTTCATGCGGGCGATATCTGCGGCGATCTCCTCATCCGCCCATAATTCCGGATAGTACGCCGCTCCCACAAATATTTTTTTCATACCGCAGCTCCCTTTTTCGATGGTATCGTACGCAGAATGCGCCGCAACAAGTATACCATGCCGCGTACCCGATGTCAACGCCCCTCAAAAAAGAGATACAATAAAAAACGCCCGCCCGTGCAGGGCAGGCGCGGCGGATCGCGCCGTTATGTACCGCGCGCCCCTCTGCGGGCGCGCTCGCGCCGGCGCAGTTCGGTGAAAAACGACGAGAGCACTTGCGCGCACTCCTCCTGCAAAACGCCCCCCGTCACTTCTACCGTATGGTTCAGCAAATTGGCGGCGGCCAGCGCCCCGGTCAGACTGCGCCCCTTCTGCTCGTAGGCGCCGAAATATACGCGGTCGATGCGGGCATTCAGCACGGCGCCCATGCACATGGGGCAGGGCTCGAGGGTGACGTACAGCTCCGCCCCCGGCAGACGCCACGAGCGGCACTTTTTGCAGGCACGGTCGATGGCGCGCATTTCGGCGTGCGCCGTAGCCATCTGCAGACGGGTGCGCAGGTTGTACCCGCGCCCTACGATCTTCCCGTTCAGCACGACCACCGCGCCGATGGGAACTTCGCCCCGCTTTTTCGCCTTTTGCGCCAGGCGCAACGCCTCGCGCATGAACCGTTCATCCATGTCGTAAACATGCCTCCGTAAATTCAAACAACGCGTCCACGTTTTTGGCGAGGATATCCCCGAACGCCGCAAACCCCAAAGGATGCGCAAACGAGTCCTTCCCCGCCTCTACCGTAAACGCCGGGATCTTCAGCGCGTCGATGCACCAATCCTTGTACCCGCCGGCGGAATGCGGCGTATCCCGCAGCGGATAGCCGGTGGCGCGGCCGAGCACGCGCGCCAGCCTGCGGTCGCGCCGCGCCCTGAAAAACGGCTGACGAAACCGCCAATACACCTCCTCGCCCTTGGTGTGCCAGCTTATCGTGAACCGCGGCGAAACGCGCAGCGTAAAGTCGGCAAGAGCGTGCGACTCCGACTCGGAGAACGGCGCACGGCCCACATAGCCCGCAGGACCGGGGACGCGGCGGTTGCCCGCACCCGTTCCCCACCGCGCATCGAAATTGACGTTGAGGTCTACGCCCCGCCCGTTCGCCTTCCACAGCGAAAAATCGGCGCCGCCGTTCTGATACAGCAATTCGCCCCGCCGCGCCGCGGGAGCGCTCTCCGCCCCCTCCTGCACCAGCAGCGCGCCGTCCGGATTGACCAACGGCACCACCCACGCGCCGCCGCGCGCCAGGCCGCGGCGGATATGCTGCAAGGCAAGGTAGGCGGTGATCCACTCGCGCGCGTGGATCGCATACTGCGATATCCCGGCGGGCGCGCCGCGCGCCCCCACGTAAAAGGCAAAAATTTCGCGGCCGAACAGACTGCGGCCGATCACCGTCTTTTCGCCGCGATATCCCGCGTAAAATTCAGCGACATCCTCGTATACGTTCACAGTTCATAGTATACGCCACGCGCGCCGTTTGTGATCTTTCGCACCCCTTTTGCGGTACAGAAGCCCCGCGGGCGCTACTTATGATATTCCGCCCCCGCGTTTATCATAAAGGCACGATACACCTGCTCCAACAATATAACGCGCATCATCTGATGCGGAAAGGTCATGGGCGAAAAAGAAAGCAACGCGTCTGCCCCCGCTTTTACGCGGGCGGAGAGCCCGCGGGAAGAGCCGATCACGAACGTGATCTCCTTTCCGGCGTCGCACAGCCGTTTTATCTCCAGGGCCAACGCCTCGGACGAACGCATCTTCCCCTCCACGGCAAGCGCGACGACGTACCCCCTTTCGGCGCGCAGAATTTCTTCGGCCTCGTCCTCCGGGCTGCGCCCTTCGGAAAGCTCGGCGATCTCCAAACGGCAAAAGCGGGACAGCCGCTTTTCATACTCCGAAACGGCCTCGCGCCAATAGCGCTCCTTTAATTTTCCGACGCATACGATATGAATTTTAACCACCCAAAAACCCCGTGATCAGCATCGATATCCACTGCGCCGCGCACAGCGCGACGCCCGCCGAAGCAAAGAGAAAGAACGTGCCGCCGCCCGGCATCGCGGCGCCCTTGTTTTGGCCGGACCGATCGAAAAACAGCAAATAGACCAGACTCGCCGCCAGGCATACCGCCGAAGCGACGCCCAGGCCGATCTCCCAGCCGAGCGGCATGGTCCAGCCGTTCGCCCCGCCCGTCTCGTACCCGGTGGCCGTAAGCGCCAGCACCGCCGCGTTGTTGATAAAGTGCGCCGCCATGGTAGGAAAGATGCTGCCGGCGCGCAAAGCGACGAGGGCCAGACATACGCCGCAGACAAACTGGTACAGCGTCTGCGCGGGGTTGTGATGAAACAGCGAAAACAGCGCCCCGGAACAGAGCACGACGGCCGCATTCCCCCACCCCGCCGCACGCATACCGCCGACCATGATGCCGCGGAAAACGGTCTCTTCGAAAACGGCGGGCAGCACCGCTATGATCAGCATGGCGGGAAGCAGATTCCAGCCGTCCAGCGACGGCAGGGGTACCCCGGGATCGCGGTAACCCAGCCGTTCAAGCAGACGAAGAAACCACACGTTCAGATCGCTGAGCGAAAACATCAGCCCGAACTGCAAGGCGAGCGCGATCAAAAAATACTGCCACTTGCAGCGGCCGTATACGGCGCGCACGGGCACCCTGCCGCGGCGGAACCAGATCAGCGACGACGCCGCAAAACAGATCTGCGGCAAGAGGAACGCCGCAAAACGATACCAATCGGCGTCCTCGTACCCCTCTCCCGCCGCGAACACCGCGATCGCCCCCAAGAGGAGCGCCAGCACAACGGGCAGCGCCGCGCTGATCGAATAATTCAGCCCCGCCTCGCGCAGAACGGTGCGGCGCGATGTTGTCTCCTGCCCTTTCATATACGCTATTATACAGGAATTTTATAAAATTTCCAAATAAAAACTTTGCTTTTTTGCGATTTTGTTCTATAATACAGGATATGAGAACTCTTTCTACACAACAGATCTCCGACTGCGTATACCGTCTTGCGCGGCGTGCGGGGGTCACGCTCACGCCCGCCTGCCGCGCCGCATTGGGCCGCGCGGCCTCGCAGGAAGAGGGCGCGGCGCGCTTTGCGCTGGATACGCTGCTGCAGAACGAACAGACCGCCCGCAGCGAACAGATGCCCGTATGCCAGGATACGGGCATGGCGGTGGTGCTGATCGAACTGGGGCAGGAAGTATATCTTACGGGCACGCCGCTGGCAGACGCCGTAAACGACGGCGTCCGCCGGGCCTATGCAGACGGGTGCTTCCGCAAGAGCATCTGCGACCCTCTGACCCGCGTCAACACGGGCGACAACACCCCGGCACACCTGCACGTCGAGCCGACTGCGGGCGCCCGCGTGCAAGTTACCTTTTTGCCGAAGGGCTTCGGCAGCGAAAACATGAGCCGCCTGTTCATGCTTACGCCGGCCGAAGGCCGCGCAGGCATTGTAAACGCCGTTGTAGAGGCGGTACGGGCCGCAGGCTCGCGCCCTTGCCCGCCCGTATACGTTGGCGTGGGGATCGGCGGCTGCTTCGATTCGTGCGCGCTGCTGGCCAAAAAGGCGCTGACGCGGGACGTGGGTACCCGCCATCCGCGCGAGGACGTGGCTTCCATCGAGACGGAGGCGCTTGAAAAAATAAACGCCCTGGGCATCGGCGCACAGGGCTTCGGCGGGAAGGTCACGGCGCTAGGCGTAGCCTGCGAGATCGCGCCCACCCACATTGCGGGGCTGCCCGTCGCCGTCAACATACAGTGCCACTGCATCCGCTGCGAAAAGGAGACGCTATGAAAAAACTCACCCTTCCCCTTTCGGACCGCGAGACGCGCGCCCTGCGCGCGGGCGACGGCGTACTGCTTTCGGGGACCCTTTATACCGCGCGCGACTGCGCGCACAGAAGACTGTTTGAACTGCTGGACGCGGGAGCGCCCCTCCCCCTTCCGCTGAACGAGGCGTATATCTATTACGCCGGCCCCTGCCCCGCCCCGGCGGGAAAGGCGTGCGGCAGCTGCGGGCCCACCACTGCGGCAAGAATGAACGCCTTTGCGCCCCGTCTGCTCGATCTGGGCCTGCGCGGCATGATCGGCAAGGGCGAAATGAGCGAGGAGACCCGCGCCGCACTGGTGCGCAACGGTCGCGTATACTTTGCGGCGATCGGCGGAGCGGGCGCCGCGTACGGCAGCGCCGTCAGGCGCATGGAACTTGTGGCCTTCCCCGATCTGCTGAGCGAGGCGATCTATAAAATGGAGGTGGAGGATTTCCCCGCCGTGGTGGCCATCGACGCCGCCGGCAACAGCGTATACGAGGCATAGCAGAACGGAAGCTCCTTAAAAACGAACTTTGTACAAACCGGACGGGCCCGACGCCGAATGATGTAGGGCCCATCCTTATTTTTCTTTTTTGGGCAGCGGAAGGCCGCCGTTTTGCCCGCCGCGCGCCCCGCACGGCATTTTTCCGCAGCACATATAGTAAAGATCCCCCACTAAAGTGGGGCTTTATTTTTCGCCCTAAAGGGCACTGCCTACCGACAGGTGCTCAAGCGCCATTCAAAGCTGTCTTCCGCATACAAGCAAGCCTTTTATTTTTTTCCGTCTATCTATCTTTATTGAATTTGATTTCAGCCATTTTTCAAACGGGTCATAATATTCCACCATACTGATTTGGTCTGAAATCAAATTCTCCTTTGCTTGGTCTTGAATATATTTTTGCACGACTTGCTTCCACCTACCGTCTTGATACAAGCGCGGCGCTACGCGTCGCAGCAAGCACACGCCATGGTGCCAAACTTGCTTTTCAGTAAAACTTTTACAAAGAATAACTATTTGTTGTTGTGCAAGTTTTGAAAAAGAACATTCCATCATGCATAATAGATTCAAGGGGTTAAATTATCCTTTGATTTGCAGAACCAAGCAGTCGGCGGTTATTTTACACGTTTGGCAAAAAATATAATTCCAAATTGCTATCCCCCCTACTTAAACTTAGTCAATAAAGGGATTCCACGAATAACATCTTCCGCATCGTTCGGCAAATCACATCCACAATTTATCAAATTCTCAATTAGCTGCTTTTTTAAATTTGACGCAGAATCTGGTAATATATTACCCCTTTTATCCGTTTGAATAATAATACGATTTATGCCATCAATATCAGAAAACAATCTTATATTATTTTCTGCAATCAATATTACGTTTTTATCCATCCGGTGGGCAAACGAATAGCCAGCCTCAAAAACGACATTCAGCCTCGGTTGATTTGTAATCCGCGTTTCAAAAATGGCATTTTTGTCTGATGGAATTTGATACTGTTTGCGACATCTGCCTTCATCATCACCCGTCAACAATACAATGCTTACGGATGACTTATTAATGCCATCTTTAACCGCACTATACGTCCCAGTAGTATCCGCATTCGAGTTATTATAAGTAATTACATCAAGCGAGAGTGCTTTAAGCATTGTAATAATCGCACTTTTAAACTCTGTATTCCTCCCATAAATTACAAAAACACTATTTTCACCACAACTATTACCTATGTTTAAAAATTCGTCAAGCCTTTGCGTTGCACTATGTATTGATAAACACATTAAAACTTGCGCTATTGCCCAAATCCATTCTCTCCCTTCATATGTAATAATCAAACGATTCGCCGACATCGAAAATGTTTTTGCTACCGCTTTCAAAAGACTTCCTTTGTAGGGCACATCGGTAGAATAACAATAATCAAGCGCAATTAATAACCATACAGACGTAAAGTAACAAAAATCACTTTGTGTGCCATTTTCTCTGGTATCTCTTGTATCTTTATATGGAACTATTGCCAAATCAACATCCAATTCATACATGGCTTTTTCTATTTTTTGATACAACTGTTTTACGTTATCATTTTGCTTTACACTCAAATCATACTTCATTATTTGTTTTAAAGCAATAAAACATATCGCCTCCTCAAAAAAAGTAATCCTTCCACTATCAACGCTATCATTCAGCAAGTCAATTATGTTATTTATTTTTTCAATTAGCCCAACAAACATTGCCTGTCCATTAGGTACGTTGCTTCTATATATGCAGAGATTAACGTAGGAAAGTAACGCATATGACGTTGCCATAATTTTAGATTGAGTTGAAGCGTACCTGAATCTATAATGATTCCACTCGCCTTTTTGACAATTAGAAATGAAGTTAAAAGCCTTTTCGAGTGCAGTACTAATTTCACTTGAATCCCTATTAAAAAATAATTCATATTCACTAAATGCCCACACGGCAAGCGCAGTAGAAACAATGTTGCCTGATGCAGTTACCACTTCAGATTCAGAAGTGGTCCAGCCACCTGTATTGCACTGATTATTTAATAAAAATTTAATTCCGCCATCAATACAATGAGAAACCTCGTTACATAATTTCCCATGAACAATAACATTACGGGCAAACAACAAACCTAATAAAACCTCACCAGTATTTAATACACTGCTTATATTTAAATTAGCCTCGCGTGCCCATCCAATAATTTCTTCAGTGCCATTGCTGGTCTCGATTTTCTTCCTGTTCGCCTCTTTTACTAAAGTTTCAACTAGATCCTCAAACAATTTAGTTTTTTCATACTGCAATAAATTGGTGTTTATAACTTCTTTAGCCATCGCACTCACCCTTTGCCAATCTTATAAACTTTGTCATTTTCGTTAAATCTTTTGCTCCATCAACCTCTACACCGGAATTCACGTCCACACCATAAGGTTTGACCTTATAAATGGCTTGAACCACATTATCTGGAGTTAATCCGCCAGCTAAAAATACATGCTTTCTTACTGAAGATACAATTTCACGGCTGATATTCCAATCGTGAATCTTTCCCGTACCACCCAGCCGGTCGGATGTTCGTGAATCAAGCAGCAAAGCATCAACATGTTCTTCAAACATCAGCGCCATATCTAGGCTGCGCTTTTTATTTTCAACATGCACTGCTTTAATAATATACCCATTAGGGAAAGCATCTCTTATTTCTTTTATTCCATCAACAGTGATACTGTCATGTATTTGCACAGCATTAACACCTATCTCGCGCATAGTTGTTATTATTTCTTTTGCTACCTGTAAATGCGTTACCGCAATAGGTATGCTATTCCGAAAATCACTTTCTTCAATTATTTTCTTTGCCTCTTCGTTGGTTAATTTATCCTCCGCAACATGAGTAATACCAACTAAGAAGCCCAAATAGTCCGCCCCCAATTCTATTGCCATTTTTGCATACTCAACTTTATTTATTCCGCAAAATTTTACAACCATTGCAAATCTCCATTTCTAATTAACTTGTGATAAAATTTTCTCCATTTACTATTTGTAACTGTATGTATTATAGCACAAAGTATTAAAAATAACAATATAATGTAATTGATAAAATAAAAGTAGAAGACAAGAACCAAGAGGGACTTTTACAATCTCTCTTATTGCGCTCAATGCCATCCTAAACATAACAATTAGAAGTGTCAATAAAGATATGTGACTGTGTAAACACAATATGATATTGACATTTCGACCGTGTACGTGCTAAACTGTGCGTACCGTTATTTTGGTTTCTCAAGTAACGTCCTCCTTTGTTCTTAACTTGTATGCGGTTGCCAGCCACATACAGTTTAGCACAAAAGAGCATTTTTGTATACCCACGAAAACTTGAAGCTAAAGCTTATTCCACCTGCATAGCAGGTGATTGTCAAAGCACTCGTTATTTCACAACGAGTGCTTTTCCGTGCAACACAAAACCGCCGCCCGCATACCTGCGGGCGGCGGCGTTTACCGAACATACGGCGATCATTTTTGCAGTTTTTCCATCATATTTACGATATCCTGCACCGTCTTTACATTTTCCACCTCGCCCTCGGGCAGCGTGATGCCGTACTCGTCCTCGAGCGCCATCATCAATTCCACCACGTCAAGCGAATCCGCACCCAAATCTTTTACCACCTCGGATTCCGGGGTGATCGTATCGGCAGAAATATTCAGCTGCTCGGCGAGCATGCTGCGCACTTTTTCGTACATGTTTACCCTCCGTTCGACCCGCGCAAAGCGGGAATACATTTTTTCATATTTTACTCCTTTCCGTGCGCTTTGTCAATGCTTTTTTGTCGATAGGGCGCGAAAAGTCACCCGCGGGGTGCGGTTTTTTCCCGTTTTAATGCCAAAAGCGCCGCCTTTTGCAAGGCGCCGATGCGATAACTTTCACAGGCCTTACGGATGGCCGCACGATACAGCGGCGCGGGCAGCGCTGCGCGCCGCAAAAAAGCCGACCCTTCGTCGTAAAATTTTACCAACACTTCCGCCAACAACCAGGCGGCGCCCATCACGGTATAATAGGGTGCGTCGGCGGGCAGCGCCCCGAGGCACGCAAAGACGAACGAAAGATATTCGCGGTCGATATAAAAGTGCAGCAGCGTGGTATAGACAAACCGCGCAACGAACTCCCTGCCGTCCGCCAGATACCTTTGCAAAAACGGAACAAACGCCGCCCGCGCGCCGCGAACGCAGCCGGGCACGAACGCGTCGCACACGGCCCAATTGTTCAGCGTCTCCACCAAGCCGTCCGCCACGGGGCAAAACTGCTCCCACGTCAGGCGCGAAGCGACGAGACGCTTCAACAAGGCGACTTCGTATACGTCGTCCGGGAAAGAGAGCAGCGTATGCCACTCCGCGTCCAGCGACTTTGCCATGCGCCGCAGCACGGGCATGCGGACGCCGACGACGGCGACCGCCTCGCATTTTAACAGCCTTTTATGAAAGGCGCGATACCCCTCGTCCGCATGGGCGCACAGCGCCTCCTTTAACCCTTCGTAACAGAGCATGGCTCCCCCTCGCACAGATACAGGCGCAGCGCCTCGTGCCAGGCCCCGGCGCAAAAACGTGGATTGGCGGACGACGTAGAGGGCAACAGGACGACCGGAACGGGCAGCGCGGCATAGCGCCCCCGCAGCAGCGTATAGGCCGTCTTTCCGTTGCACAGGACCGCCCGCACGGCGCTTTGACGAAGCAGCGCGGGGACGTCGGCGATCTCGGCATAGCGGATGGAGGCATCGGCCGAGCCCGCGATCTCGCACGAGACGACGGTATCCCACAGCGCGATCGCCCTGCGCCGCAAAAACGCCGTCTTATCTTCGATCGAAACGGGCGCCGCCTCGCCGAAAAATCCGCTCACCGTGTGCCAAAAGCGGTTGCGCGGATTGCCGTAATAAAAGCCCTCTGCACGGCTCGCCACCGAGGGGAAACTCCCCATGATCAACACGCGGCTGTCGGGAAAAACGACCGGGCCGAATCCCGTCACGCGCGCGTTCATAGGCGGATCGCCTGCTTCAGGTTGCCCACCGAGGCAACGGCCGCGCGCGAAAAGTCGAAGCTTTGCGCCACGGCGGCGCAGACCTCCTCCCGCGTGAGCGCGGCGATCTCCGCCATGCGCCTTTCAAAGTCGTATACGGCGCCGTTGTACAGCATCTCCTTGCCGTATAGCAGCATCTGCGACGAAGTATTCTCCTGCGAAAAAATGCTGCCGGATTTTACCTGTTCGCGGCCGCGCAAAAACTCCTCCTGCGTAACGCCCTCCCGCAGGAAGGTACGGATCACGTCGCACACGGCGGCGACTGCCTTTTGCGCCTTGGACGGATTGACGCCCGCGTACACGGTGAGCAGACCCGTCTCGGCATAATGCGTCGGATAGGAGTACACCGAATAGGCAAGCCCCAGTTCTTCGCGCACCCGCTTGAACAGCCGCGAGCTCATGCCGCCGCCCAGCACGGCGTTCATCACCTGCACGGCGGGGCGCATGGCGTCCTCGCGCCGCACACAGGGAAACCCTATGGCAAAATGCGCCTGCTCAATGGGTTTTTTACGCGAGAGCGTCTCCCCCTTCCACATCACGTTTTTTTCGCGGACGGAAAACCGGCCGCGCTCCATGGCACCAAAATAGCGCTCGGTCAGCGCCTCCGCCTGCGCGGGATCGATGTTGCCCGCAAACGAAACGACGATGTTTTCGGGGCAATAGCGCTCGCGCCGATAGGCAAACAGCTCCTCGCGCGAAAAGCGCTTTACGTTTTCGGCGGGTCCTAAAATATTACGGCCGTAATTTTCGCCGCCATAGGCGGCGCGGGCCAGAAGATCGAGGCAGAGGTCTTCGGGCGAGTCCTCGTCCATATGGATCTCCTCGAGCACCACGCCCTTTTCACGCGCCATCTCCGTCTCCGGGAAATCGGCGTTTAAAAACAGGTCGGCCAGCAGGGCAAACGCTTCGGCCGCATGGTCACTGGTCGCCTTGGAATAAAAACAGGTGAGATCTTTCCCCGTAAAGGCGTTCACCTGCGCGCCGATCGCGTCGAACGCGTCGGAAATTTCAAACGCCGTGCGGGAGGGCGTCCCCTTGAACAGCATGTGCTCGATAAAGTGCGAAATACCGTCCTCCGCGTCCGATTCGAACGCGGCGCCCGTGCCCACCAGCACCCCCATGGAGACGGACAACAGCCCCTCCATGCGCTTTACGATAAGTTTTACGCCGTTCGGCAAAGTTTTGGATGCGATCATGATATATTTCCTCTGTCTGTTTGATATCGTTGTCCTGCACGCGGCCGTTGTCCTGCGGGCGGACGGCCTATGCGATATTTTCGCCCACGGGCACAACGCCGAGCCCAAGCGCCTTGTAGCGCTCCAGAATGCGCGGCAGTGCCGCCAGCGTGTGCGGCATGGGGTGCATTAAAATGAGGTCGCCCGCCGCAACGCTCTCGGTCGCGCGCCGGTAACAGAGCTCCTCGTCCTTGTCGCGCCAGTCTATGGTATCTTTGCTCCACATCACCGTTTTTAAGCCCAGCGCCCCGGCCGCGCGCAGCGTCTGCTCGCCGTACGAACCGGAGGGCGGCGCAAACAGCAGCACGGGCTGCCGACAGACGCGCGCCAAAAAGTCGACGCTCTGTTTGATCTCGGTATAATTGGCGGCGTAATCCAACGCCTTGTGGTCGCGGTGGAAATACCCGTGCGAGCCGATCTCGTGCCCGGCCTGCGCAATGCGCCGCACGCAGTCGGCGTTGTCGTCCGCCCAGCTGCCGCCGATGAAAAAGGTGACCTTGGCGCCGTACTCTTCCAATACGGATAAAATGCCCTCCACTTCTTGCGTGCCCCAATACACGTTGAACATCAGCGATACGCCGTGTTCGGAGCTGCCGCGAGAATACACCTGTCCGTCCACCTGTACGACATGCGAGGCGGTGGGAAGAAAGCACACCGCGCCCACGACCGCCAGGATGAGCGCCAAAATGCCGTTGGTGATCGCCGCAACGGCGCGGGAAGAGAGCCTTTTCAAACAGTTTACCTCAAAAAACGGGATCTTACCCCCATTCTATTGGAAAACCGTGCGAAATATTCCCTTCAACGCAGCGTGACCACCGTGACGCCCGACTCCCCCTCGCCGTATTTGCCGAGGCGGAACCCCTCCACATGCGCGTGCCCGCGCAAAAATGCGTGGATGGCGGCGCGCAATTTCCCCGTGCCCATACCGTGCACGATGCGCACCTCCGAGAGATTGGCCACCACGGCGCTGTCTAAAAAGTTCTCCACTTCGGGCAGCGCCTCGTCCACCGTCATGCCGATCACGTTGCACTCCGGGCGCACAAACTGCCGTTCGCGCACGTTGCGCACCACCTGCACGGGCGCAATCCCTTCGCGCGGGCCCTCGGCGCGGTATAGATCGGAAAGTTTTACGGTCACTTTCAGCGCACCCGCCCGAACGTCGCACGTCCCGCGGTCGGCGCGCACCGAAAGCACCGTGCCCTGCGCCCCCATCGAGCCGATAAGTACCGCGTCGCCCGCCTTCAGTGCGGCGGCATCGACGGGCACGGCGCGCACGGGGGCCTCGTCGTCCTCGGCAGCGGCGCGCTCCATCTGATTTTTCAGCGTGCGCGCGCGCACCAGATCGCGCTGCGAAAGGGTATCGCGGCGAAAAATGTTTTCGATCTCTTCCAACGTCTCCTCCGCCTCACGCGTGCGCTCGGCCACGATACGTTTGGCCTCCGCCTTGGAAGCGGCCAAAAACCGCTCGCGCTCCCTGCGGAATTTTTCTTCCTCCTTGCCGAGCGCGGCAAGTTTTTCCTCCCACTCACGCTGCAGCGCGGCGGCGCGGCGGGTCGCCTCCTCGGTACGCACGCGGCTCTCCTCGGCCGCGCGCACGGTGTGTTCAAAGGCACGCGCTCCCTCCGAAAGGTAGCCGCGCGCCTCGTCGATCGTCGCCTGCGGCAAACCGAGGCGGGCGCAGATGAGCAGCGCATTGGAGGAACCCGGCGCGCCGATGCGCAGACGGTAGAGCGGACGAAAATCTTCCGCGTCAAACTCCATACAGCCGTTTTCGATCCCCTCCGCCTCGTAAGCGAATTCTTTCAACGCGGAATAGTGGGTGGTGACGATGCCGCGGCAGCCCCGCCGCAGCAACTCCGAAAGCACCGCCCGCGCCAGCGCCGCCCCCTCCTCGGGATCGGTGCCGCCGCCCGGTTCGTCGATAAGCACCAGCGAACGCCGCGTGGCATGGGCAAGGATCTCGCGGATATGCACGACATGCGACGAAAACGTGGACAAATTTTCTTCGATCGACTGACTGTCGCCCACGTCGCAGAACACCTCGTCGTACACCGAAAGGCGCGTGCCTTCGGCTGCCGGAACAAACAGACCGCAGGCCGCCATCAGCGAAAACAGCCCGCACATTTTTAACGTGACCGTCTTTCCGCCCGTATTGGCGCCGCTGATCAGTAAAAAGCGGTTGTTTCCCTCCACCGTCACCGATACGGGCACGGCCGTCTTACGATCGAGCAGGGGATGTCTGCCCTTTACGATTTTAATGGCCCCTGAGGCGTCCGTCGCGGGCCGCACACAGTGCAGACGGTACCCGTACTCGGCGCGCGCATAAAAGCTGTCTACCTGCGCCAGTACGTCGATATCCGTCGTCAGCGCGCCCCGCATGGCGCCCACGGCGTGCGAAAGCTCCAAAAGGATCCGCTCGACCTCCTCCCGTTCGTCCAGCATGAGCGAACGCAGCTCGTTGTTCATTTCAAGCACTTCCTCGGGCTCCACAAACACCGTTGCGCCGCTGGCGGAGCGATCGTGCACGAAGCCGCGGATGCTGCGCTTGTACTCCGCGCGCACGGGGATGACATAGCGGTCGCCGCGGACGGTCACGATCCCGTCCTGCAAATATTTGCGCTCTTCGCCCGAGAGGTAGCCCTGCAGGCGGGCGCGGATGCGCTCGCCGAGCGCACGGATCTGTGTGCGCAGCGAAAAGAGGCGCTCGCTCGCATGATCGGAGAGCTCGTTTTCGTTTATGATCTTGCGGCCGATCTCCTCTTCGAGACCGACGTCAAACATCAGCCGCTCGGTCAAAGGCAAAAACAGACGGATGCGCTCGTCGGAAAAGGAACGGACGGACGTATAACACACGCGCGCCGCGCGCAGCAGGCGCGCAACGCCGAGCAGCTCGGCAGGCGAAAGCGAAGCCCCCTTTTCGGCACGCTCCAGCGCATCTTCCTGCGACGGGAAGCTCTCTACCTTGCCCGCGCCCAGCGTAAACAGCAGCAGCGTCGCCTCCTCGGTGAGCGACAACCGCTCTCGCACGGCCGCCGGTTCGCGCACGGGCTCCAGCGCAAGAACGCGCGCCCTGCCCTCTTCCAGCACGGCATAGGCGGCCGCGGACGATAAAATTTTATCCAGTTCCAACCGTTTGGCGTTTTCGTTCAAAGCAAACTCCTTTGCGCGTGTCCGTGCGTCGCGCCCGGCCGTTCCGCGCCGTCGCCGCGCACATAGGCAATGTCGCAGGCGTCGCCCTGCGTGCAATCGACAAGCGGCGCGCACCGCCCCCCCGCGGCGGCCAAAGGCACGCAATTGTATACCTCAAAGCGGCAATTGCCGCTCATCCGATATCTGCGCAGCACAAACGCGCGGCCCGCTTCGTCCGTCAGCGTATATGCGTCGCGGCGGTCACAGCCGCTGCACGCCGCCGAAAACGGGCAATAGGCAAGATCCATCAGCTTTATGCCGCCTGCCGCCGCCGTGTAGGCGCCCGCGCGGGCCAGGGCGTCCGCTTCGGCGATCGTCAACTCCTTCGAAAGGGCAAATCGCGCCGCCGCCTGCGCCGCACCGTCTGCCGCAATGCGGTTGGAAAGATTCCAGCCGGTACCTGCAAACAGGCCTATGCGATACTTGCGCGCCAGGGCGATCCCATGCGTCCCCTCGCAGTATATTGCGTCGAACCTCCCTAAAAACGGCGCGATCAGCGCCTCGTCGTCGGCCGTAAAAAATGCGGGCAAATACAGGCAGACCGCTCTGCCCCCCGCCTGCGGCGGCCGCAGATCGGCATAATTGCGCGGCTTATAGATCAGCGTACGCACCCCCGCCATGTCCGCCTCGGACATGGCCGCGCCGTCCGTTACGATGACGGCCATGCCCCCGTCGTTTTTTATCGTTTCTGCCCCATCGGGATCCGTCGTCCTACCCGGCAAAACGGTTTCCGGAAGGCGCGGACGAGGCGGGGCAAGACGGTCGGCCAGCCCTTCGTAAAAGGCACGACGCAGCGCGTTCAGCGCCCCTACGGAAAAAAACGCGCCGTCCGTCAAAACGCATACTTCGGGCGCAAAGGGAAAGCGGTCGGTCTTTTGCAGGCACTCGCAGATGCGCTCCCGCGACAGCGGGGCGCTCCTGGCGGGCTGTGCCGGTTCCCCCTCCAAAACAAAGTCGCCGCACGCAAGGCGCACGGGGCGGCCGCACAGCACGGTCGCCTCCACCGCGACGGGCCGCCGCCTCCCGCCCGCAAGCGCCGCGGCATTGGCGGCCGTATCGGTGGTGACGCGCACCTCGTCGCCCGCGCACAAGCGCGCCGCGGAGGAGAGATAAAATCCCCCGCGGTCGGCCGAAAGAAAGGCCGCGCCGCCCACCTCCAATCCCCCGCGCAAAATTTTGAAGGCGTCCCCCTTCTGCGCGGCAAAGTCGCTTTTGCAGTACATGCGTCCTGCGCGGACGGATACCGTGCCTACGGGCGCGCCGATATGCCCCTGCACCCGGCGTGAAAGCAGCGTTTTATCCTGCCCGAACGCCAGGCCGCGGGTATAGTCGCCGCGGTTATAGGCACGCTTCAGCCGCTCGAACGCCTCGTCGGCGGGCGCCCCGTCCAACAGGGCGCGGTAATACCCCACCGCCGCCGCCACATAGGCGGGAGAGCGCATGCGCCCTTCGATCTTAAACGAAGACACGCCTGCCTCCGCAAGAGCGGAGATATCCCTCCCCACGCACAGATCGGAGAGCGAAAGCGCGTAGGCAGGCGCTTCAAACCCGCGCCGGTCGATAGAATAGCGCTTGCGGCAGGGCTGTTTGCAGCGGCCGCGGTTGCCGCTGTGGTTGCCCGCAAAGGACGAAAAATAACACTGCCCCGAGACGCACGAGCAGAGCGCACCCTGTACAAAGGCTTCCGTCTCCAGAACGGAAGAGATGGCGGCCATGTCTTTCAGCGGCGTTTCGCGGGCCAGCACCGCGCGCGAAAACCCAAACGCGCGCGCCACCTGCGCGCCGTATACGTTGCAGCAGCCCGCCTGCGTAGAAAGGTGCAGCGTCATCTGCGGATACGCCTCTTTTAAGGCGCGTCCCAAAAAAATATCCTGCAGCAGAAGGGCGTCCGCACCGTTTTCCCACGCCGTGCGCGCGCTGTAAAAAAAGGCCTGCAGTTCGCTGTCCTTTACCAGCGTATTCAGCGCGACGTATACTTTGGCGCCCAGCAGATGCGCGTACCGCGCAAATGCGGAAAAGGCGGAAACGGAAAAATTTTCCGCGCCTTCGCGCGCGGAAAATCGCGTAAATCCCAAATATACGGCGTCTGCACCCGCATTCAGCGCGGCATAGCCCGCCGCCACGTTCCCCGCCGGGGCAAGCAATTCCGTCACGTTATCTACCTATCGTCCTTTGAATGAGTTCCTGCGCCGCGTCGTAGCCCATATTCTTCAGACGGTGGTCGCGGGCGGCGACCTCGATAAGGATGGCAAGGTTGCGACCGGGACTTACGGGAACGGTCAGTTTGGGGATCTTAAGGCCCAGAATGCTCTCGCTGTTCTCTTCGCCGCCGATACGGTCGTACTCCTTATCGCGCCGCCACGGTTCGAGCTCGATAACGAGTTCCACCTGTTTTTCCGTCATGATCGCGCCCGAACCGTACATGTTTTTTATGTTGATGATGCCGATCCCGCGCAATTCCATAAAGTAGCGGATGCGCTCGGGCGCGGTACCGACGAGCTCGTTTTCGATGCGCTTGATGATCACGGAGTCGTCTGCCACCAAACGGTGCCCGCGCTTGATCAGCTCCATGGCCGTTTCGCTCTTTCCCACGCCGCTGCTGCCCGTAAGCAGAATGCCGGCGCCGAACACATCCATCAGCACGCCGTGTACGGTGGTAGCGGGCGCCAGCAGGCGATTCAGATAGATACACAGATCCACCATGACCGACGCCGTCATTTTTCCCGAGCGGAAGATGGGCGTACCCGTGTTGCGGGCGCACTCCATAAACTCCGGCAATACGGGAAGGTCGCGCGCGAATACCACGCAAGGGATCTCGCCGCAGTCGAACATGCGTTTGATCTTTTTAAGGCGCTGCTCGTGCGGGAACGAGTGCATATACTCGTGCTCGGTCAGACCGATCAGCATGATGCGCTGCATATCGAAGTAGCTGTAAAAACCCGCCAGCCGCAGACCGGGACGGTCGACGCTGATGCTGGTAAGCGTAATAATGCCCCGCCCCGCATACAGCATTTCGAGGCCGAGATCGGAGGCAAACTTGTCGAGCATAACGGTTTCTTTGGGCAGCAAAATATCGTTCATCGCAGTTCTCCCATTGCATAATGTTGCAGAGCATACGCCACGCCGTCCTCTTCGACGGACGGCACGACGACGGCGATCTCCCGCAGTTCGCGCTCAGCGTTGGCGACCGCAAACTTTCCGCCCGCGCGGCCGAGCATGGGCAGGTCATTCAGCTGATCGCCGATGGCAGCGGTCTGCGCGGGCGAAATGCCGTAATATGCGCACAAAAAATCTACTGCCGAGGCCTTGGACTGTCCCGCAGGCATGATCTCCACCAACATGTCCGCCGAACACGTCACGTAAAACGCCGCGCCGAGACGCGTCCGCAGTTCGTTCATCAGGGCAACGCGCTGCTCGGGACGGACCATCGCCAGCAGCTTTACGGCCCGCATGCCCGTGCGCGCAAACAGCGCGGAGAGCGGCTCGTGCTCCGATATGTTCGCCTGCACGCCGCACACCCTTTCGTACGCCTTTAACGCCGCGTCGCGACGGTTGCAGTACAGGGCGTCTACCGTATAGGCGTGGATGTGAAGGTCCTTCTCCTCCAAAACGGACAGGATGCGCAGCGCGTCCTGCGGAGCAAACCCCTCGTCCTTTAACAGTTCCCCCGTGGCGATATCCAGCACGGTCGCCCCCTGATAGGCCACCACGGGCCCCTCGCGCAGACCCAGTTCTTTTAAGCGCGGCACAATGGCCGCCGGCATCCTGCCCGTGCACACCGCAAAAATTCCGCCGTCCGCACGATAGGCCTCTATCGCCCGACGATTGGCCTGCGATATGGTGCCGTCCGCCCGCACGAGCGTGCCGTCAAAATCGGAAATAAACAGTCGATACCTCATAATCCCTCAAAATGTGCGCGGATACGCGCCGCAAGTTCCGGGCCGATCCCCGGCACGGCGGAAAGCGCCGCCTCGTCCGCGCGCATGATCTTATCGATGGTGCCGAACGCCTGCAGCAGCGCCATGCGCTTTTGTTTGCCGATCCCCCCGATCTCGTCGAGCACGGAGGCAAGGTTGCGCTTGGAATGCAGACTTCTGAAATAGGTGATCGCAAAGCGATGCGCCTCGTCGCGGATGCGCTGCAGCACCTTCAGCGCGTAGTCGCGCCGATCCAAACACACCGGCGCGTCCTGCCAAAGCGTGTATACCTCCTCTTCGCGCTTGGCCAGCGCGATCAGGTCGATATCGGCCACGCCCATCTCTTCGAATACGCCGCGCACGGCGTGCAGCTGCCCCTTGCCGCCGTCGATGACCACCAACTGCGGACGGGGAAAGCGCTCCTCTTCGTCGGTGCCGAGTTTGGCAAGGCGGCGGCGCAGCACCTCGCGCAAGGAGGCAAAGTCGTCTGCCCCCTCTACCGTCTTTATGCGGAAACGGCGATACTGATACTTATCTGCTTCGCCGTCCGTAAACACGACCATGCTGCCCACCTTATCCACGCCGGAGATGTTGGAGATATCGTAGCACTCCATGCGTTTGGGATAGCGCGAAAGACGCAACAGCTGTTTTAACCGCTCGCAGGCGGTCAGCGTCATGTCGTTTTTGTGCGCGATCGCCGAAACGGACTTCTCCAAATACTCGGCGGCGTTCCCGGCGGCCATATCCAGCAGCTCGCGCCGGACGCCGAACTTGGGGCGGACAAGCGTCACCTTGCGGTCGGTCCGCCCGGCCGCGTACGATAAAAACAGTGCGTCGTCGACGGGCTCGTCCAACACGATCTCATGCGGAAGCTCGTGCGCCGCATAATACTGTGTCAGTACGCTCATAAAGCTTTCGCCCGGGGCGCCCGCGCCCTCGTCCAGCGAAAAATTGCGGCTTCCCTGCATTACGCCGCCGCGCGTGACCAGCACGCTGACCGCCGCGTACAGCCCGTTAGAGCGGTATGCCCAGATATCCGCGTCCACCTCACGCGGCATGGAGGTGATCCGCCGCTCGCCCAACAGCGAGAGCATTTCGATCTTTTTGCGAAGTTCGAGCGCAAGTTCAAACTCTTCCTCTTCGGCAAATTTTTGCATCTTTTCCGTGAGAAGCGCGGCGGCTTCCTCGTAATTGCCCGACAAAAACGAGAGGGTGCGCTCTACACACGCGGCATATTCGTCGGCGCCGATCCGCTGCGCACAGGGAGCGGGACAGCGCCCCAAATGGTAGTTCAAACAAGGTTTTTTGGGTCTTTCGCCGATGCTCTGCGAACAGGTGCGGATGTGATACACCCGCGCGGCGATATCCACGATGTCCTTGCAGGAGATGCCCCCCATGAACGGCCCGAAGTATTTGCCGTCGCCGCGGCGGACGCGCCGCGTGATGCAGATGCGCGGGAACGCCTCGCCCACGGTCACTTTGATGTAGGGATACGTCTTATCGTCCTTTAACAGGATGTTGTACTTTGGCTTGTATTTTTTGATGTAGGTGTTTTCCAACGCCAGCGCGTCCACCTCGGTGGGCGTGACGACGTACGCAAAATCGGCGATGCAATCTACCATCGCCTGCACCTTTACGGGCTTGGAAGATGAATGGAAGTATTGCCGCACGCGGTTTTTTAAGACGCGCGCCTTGCCGACGTAAATTACGGCGCCGTCCGCATCCATCATGAGATATACGCCCGGCCGATCGGGCAGCAGCTTTAATTTTTCCCGAACGACGCTTTCGCTCATATGTCTATTATACACGAATCGTCCGCAATTTTCAAGTGATTCAAAAAAATAATCAAAAAAGGCCGTGCGCTCCCCGTACGGGGAGCGCACGGCCTTTGGCGGCCCGCCGCAGTGTTTGCGCGCGGCCGTCAGTAGCCCAAAAATTCCACGCCCTTTAACAAAACGTCGTTGACGATCTCGTTATACAGCGAATAAAACATCACCTTCCCGCGGCGTACGTAGCTTACCATGCCCGCGTCCTTTAAAAAGCGCAGCTGATGGCTTACCGTCGTCTGATTGATGCCCAGCACGCGCGAGATATCCGTCACGCACATTTCAGAAATGGCCAGCGCCGATAAAATGCGCAGCCGCGTCCCGTCCGAAAAGATCGAAAAAAATCGCACGAGCGAACGAAGCAGTTCCCCGTCCGGCACGTAACCTTCGATCATGTCCTGCGTGCGCCTGTCCAGCAAAAGCGTTTGCATCTATGTATCCTCCGTTTTTGTAAAGAATAACGCCTGCACACTTGCGCATGCGCAGAGATCGGCTCGGATCGCGGCGCTTTTTGCCGAAAACGCGGGCGGCGCGCAGATATGCGCGCCGCCCGCCGTCACGAAATATCCGTCACTTCGTAGCCCGCCTCCTTTACGGCGGCGGACAGCGCATCGGCCGAGACGTCGGCCGCGCACTCCGCAACGGCGCGCTTCTTTTTTAAGTTGACCTCCACGGCCGTTACGCCCGCAACGCCCTTTAAAGCGTCTTCGACGTGCTTTACGCAATGCATACACATCATACCCTCGATCTTTAACGTCTTTTTCATAACAATTCCTCCCTGCCCGGAATTTTCCGGGCGTTTTTTTGATGATTTTGGCCCGCGCAGGAACACCGTAAGGCGCAGCGCGTTGCATACCACAAACAGCGAAGAGCAGCTCATGGCGGCTGCGGCGATCATGGGATTTAGCGTCCAAGCAAAACAGCCCGCCGCCAAAGGGATGCAGATACAATTGTAAAAGAACGCCCAAAACAAATTTTCTTTGATGATGCGCATGGTCTTCCGGGCAAGCGCAAAGGCCCGGGGCGCCGCGGCGACCCGGCCGCCCATCAGCACCATATCGGCGCTTTCGATGGCCACGTCGGTACCCGTGCCCATGGCAATACCCACGTCGGCCTCCTTTAAGGCGGGCGAATCGTTTATGCCGTCCCCGATCATCGCCACGCCGCGGCGAACGCGCCCGGAGAGTGCGGCATTACGCGACTTAAGCTCTTTTACGCGGGCCAGCTTATCCTGCGGCAGCACCTGCGCATACACCCGGTCGGCGGAGATCCCCACGCTTTCGGCCACACTTTTTGCGCAGGCCGCGTTGTCCCCCGTCAGCATATAGGGCTCGATCCCCATGCGCTCCAACTCCGCAACGGCCGCGCGGCTTTCGGGTTTTGGCGTATCGGAAAGGGCGAACAGTGCCAGAATATGCGACGCGTCCGCCAAAAACAGTACCGTCTTCCCCTCGGCCGACAGGCGCTCGAAGGCCTCCGCGTGCGCCGCGAGGGGAATGTTTTGCGCAGCCAACATGCGGTCGTTTCCCAAAAAATACATACGCCCCTCCGCTTCGCCTCGGGCGCCCTGACCGATCACATATTCCACGGCTTCTGCCGTGCCGCCCGCGCCGCAATAGTCGCAGATGCACTGCGCCAGCGGGTGATTGAGCTTGCTTTCGATGGCGTACGCAATGCGCTTTACGCGCGTTTCGTCGTCGAAGGCGACAAAATCCACAACGCGCGGCCTGCCCTCGGTGATGGTAGCCGTCTTATCCAGCAGCACGGTACGCACGTCCGCCGCCCGCTGCAGCGCCTCGGCGCTTTTAATGAGAATGCCGAGGGATGCGCCCCGCCCCGTGGCCGCCATGACCGCCACGGGAGTGGCCAAACCCAGCGCACACGGGCAGGAGATGACGATGACGCTTACGCCGAAGTTGAACGCGCGGGCGACATCCCGCGTGGTGAACAGCCAAACGCAGAAGGTGATCAGCGCAAGACCGAGCACCACGGGCACAAAGATCGCCGAAATTTTATCGGCCAGCTTTTGAATGGGCGCTTTGCTTGCGCCTGCCTCGCGCACCATGCGGATAATGGAGGAGAGCATGGTCTCTTCCCCTACCTTTTGGGCGCGGATCTTGATATAGCCTGCGGTCACCAGCGAAGCGCTTACGGCGCGGCTGCCCGCCTGCAGTTCTGCGGGCAGGCTTTCGCCCGTCACCGCCGACTGGTCAACAAACGCGTGTCCTTCGATCACCTCGCCGTCGGCGGCGATCGATTCGCCCTGGCGCACCAAAAGCAGATCGCCCTGCTTGAGCTGCGAAAACGGGATCCGCTGCTGTTTTCCGTCGCGCTCCACGGTGACTGCGTCGGGCGCAAGCTTTAACAGCTTTTCTACTTCACGCCCCGTACGGCGCTTGCTTTTATCTTCCAGCCACTTGCCCAGCGTGACCAGCGTGACGATCATGGCTGCCGATTCAAAAAACAGCGTGGGCGTCTGCGGCGTAAGGATGGCCATGACCAGACTGTATAGAAACGAGACGGCCGCCCCCAGCGTGACCAGCGTATCCATGTTGGGCACAAGTTTTACCGCCGCCCGCACGCCGCTGACAAAAAATCGGTAATTGACGGCCAGCACGGCCAGCGTAAGGCCGATCTGAAACCCGTAGTTCAGCCAGCCGTGCGGCACGATGTTCTCATCGATCATGTGCCCCATCGCCAGATACATTTCGGGCAGCAGCAGAGCGAGCGAAAGAAAAAAACGCAGCATGAGCGAGGGCTCGCACCGCTTTTTTTTGGGTGCGGCGCCGTAATCGAAGGCGCCGTAGCCGAGCGACTGCACCGCCCCTTTGATGCGTGCGTCCGAAACGACGCTTTCGTCGAACGTCACGTCCATGCTCTCGCCCATCAGCGACACGGAGCACGACGTGACCCCCTTCATCTTTTTTACCGTGCGCTCTATCCCCGAAGAACAGGCCGCGCACGTCATGCCCGTCACCGAATATTTCTTTTTCATACTGCCTCCGAAGTCACCGCGTGCGGCGCGTCAGTTCAGCTTTTTAATGAGGTCCACCGTCTCTTTTACGATGCCTTCGTCGCCTGCACGGATCTTTTCGGAGACGCAGGTGCGCATATGCTCTTCCAGCACGAGATACCCGAAGGCGCGCATGGCGCTCTCCACCGCCGAAACCTGCACCAACACTTCGCCGCAATAGCGATTTTCTTCGACCATCTTTTTAATGCCGCTCAACTGCCCGGAAATACGGTTTAAGCGAGATACCAGCTGTTTTATCTGTTCCTCGCTCCGCGGCGTGCCCTTATAACGCATTTCACAACCCTTGCAATGATCCATTTCTCCCTCCGAATACCCCGTCCGGGTATATTTATTATACCCATAGGGGGTATATTTGTCAAGCACTTTTTTCCGCGCCGCATAAATTTTTCAACGCCCGCCGCGCAACGGCATTTCATCCCGCACGGCGTTTTAAAGCTCTGTTCGGGAGACCACGTTTGAGACAATTTCTCGTCTATGTGATCCAATACCTCTTGCTTCCAAAACATCCCGCGGTGACGATAACTGTTCCGAAGATTGCTTTTCTTTTGTGCCGTATACGGGTAGTATCCGGGAATGTCCCTGAAAAAAGTACAGTTCCGCCGCAGCTCCCTTGATATAGCGCTCACGTTTCTGCCCAAAAGCCTCGCGATTTCCCGATAACTTTTTCCTTTGACATAATATTCTCATAGACAACAGCGCTCTTCTATGGTAAAATGGCGGTAGTTCATACAAGTCTCCTTTGTAGTAAAATTTGTTTTGCTACTCTATTTTTCCACAGATTTGTATGAACTCCTTTTTTTCTCTCAACTGTTGCACTTAATAGTATAATTCACCCGCAGCAAATAAAAAAGCCCTTCGGGTCTCCCGAAGGGCTTTTTGATACCGATCATTCTTCTTCGGCGATTTCGATAATGTCGCTTGCCGCCCAGCGTTTGGTCGACTCCACGGCGCTTTCGCAGCTTGCCTGCGAATCGTAGTTGGAGCTTACGCACAGCAGCTGTTTGCGGGCGTTCAGCAGGCGGAACACATAGTCGCCCGCCGCGACGGGCGCAAACGGTCATTTTTTTACAAACTGCGATTTGGGCGCGCCGCACACGGGACAGGTCCAGCCGTCGGGCAGCTGCTCGAAGGGGACGTCGCCGCTGTAAACATACCCGCAGATCTTGCAGACATATCTGCCGCCCGCCTCCTCTTCCGCCTGATAGGTGGGCGCATTGACCGCCGTCTTCCCCTTTAATACCTTGTGATAGTAGGCGTAGGTCATAGGCGTGCCGTCGGAAAGCACGTCCGCATCGATCACCTCACCCAAAAACACGGTATGAGTGGCCGTCTCCATGCGGTCGACCACCTTGCAGGAAAACCAGCCCTTTACCCCGTCGGGCACGGGGAGCTTGCCGCGCACCTTCCACGGGGTATCGGCAAACTTATCCCGTTCTTTCGACGTATAAAAGCCGAATTTGCCGATGAGCTGCGGATCGCAGTCCTCGGCGAGCACACATACGGCAAAATAGCCCGTATCGGAGACGCATTGGTTAGTATAATTGTTGCGGTTGAGCGAAACGGCAATGGTTGCGGGCGACGACGTGATCTGCATGGCGCTGTTGGCCACGCATCCGACGGGACGTCCCTCGTCCCACGACGTACACAGGTATACCCCGTAAGAGAGATCGTAAAAGGCCTTTTTATTCATGATTTACCCCCTTTATTGTGTGCTTCGGCACCGCTTTGTCGCCCCCTGCGCGGCGGAACGCCGTGCGCAGACGCGCGGATCGCGCTCCGTCCGTCGCACGCAAAGTTGCGGCGCGCCGCGGAAGCGCAAACACCCAGCCGCCGCAGCCCCTGCCGCGGAGGACATATAAAAACGGCGGGCTCACGCCCGCCGCCCGTTTTTAGTTCTGCTCCGGTTTTTCGGCAACGACTTCTTTTCCGTCGTAATATCCGCAGTTTTTGCACACTCTGTGCGCGACCTTCAGCTCGTGGCAGTGCGGGCACTCCACCAGCGCGGGAGCCGTCGCCTTATAGTTTGCAAAGCGCTTGTTGGTTCTGCTTTTCGACTGTTTACTCTTGGGGACCGCCATTTTTTATACCTCTTCCTGTTATTCTTTTTCCCATTCGCTGCAGGCCGTACAAAGGAGCCGTGCGGGAAGCGCAAACATGACCGAGTCGCGCAGCAGCTCCGCAAGGGATACTTTGCCGCCGCGGTAGCCATACGCCTCGCCGTCGCCCGTTCCCGGAACGAACACGCCCTCTACCTCGCCCGTGATGCGCGCCTGCGCCTCGGAAAGACAGCGCGAACATGCGCCGGCCAGCGAAAAAGCGATGCTGCCGCGCACCTCCACCGCGTCGTCCTCGCAGATGCGATACGCAAGCTCCGCCGACACGGGTGAAGAAAAACCGACGTACGGGATATCCAGCAGCGCGCCGTCCGCATCGAACGAGAACGAAAGCGTACCCTCCGTCTTTTTTTTCGCAATACAGCCGCGAACGTCTATTTCAGGGATCATTGACTTACAAAAGTATAGGCTATTTTTCGGCCTTTGTCAATCTTTTTTCGGGCGGAATTTACAAGATTTTACGAATTTCAAAGCAGTGCGGCCGTTTCGCGCGCGATCACCAGCTCTTCGTTGGTGGGGATAACCAGCACCTTTACGCGCGAATCGTCGGCGGAAATTTCGTGCACAGAACCGTCGTTTTTAAATGCGTTTTTAGCGGGATCGAGCTTGATGCCGAACGCCTCCATATCCGAAAGCACCGCGGCGCGGATGTGCGGCGTGTTTTCGCCCACGCCGGCCGTAAACACGACCACGTCCAGCCCGCCCAGCGCCGCCATATACGCGCCCACGTACTTTTTGCAGGCGTATGAAAACATGTTCAAAGCAAGCTGTGCGCGGTAGTTACCCTCGTTGGCGGCGGCGGTGAGATCGCGGTAATCGGACGATACGCCCGAAACGCCCAGCATGCCGCACTTTTTGTTGAGGTATACCAGCGCCTCGTGGATATCCATGCCCTTCTTTTTGCACAAAAACTCCACGGCGGCCGCGTCGATATCGCCGCTGCGCGTACCCATGGGAACGCCGGCAAGGGGGGTAAAGCCCATGGAAGTATCGATGCACTTGCCGCCCTTGACCGCCGAAATGGACGATCCGTTGCCCAAATGGCAGGTGATGATGTTCAGCGAGGAAACATCTTTGTGCAGATACTCCGCCGCCGCCTGCGACACAAACTTGTGCGACGTGCCGTGCGCGCCGTATTTGCGCACCTTGTAGGCGGTGTAGTCGTCGTAATCGATCGCGTACAGGTAGGCGTAATCGGGCATGGTGGCGTGAAAGGACGTATCGAACACCAGCGCCATCTTTTTATCGGGCATGACCGCGCGACAGGCGTTTACGCCCAAGATGGCCGCAGGATTGTGCAGCGGCGCAAGTTCGGCGATCTCCTCCATCGTCTTCATCACCTCGTCGGTGACCAGCGTCGTCTTTTTGAACGCCTCGCCCGAGGCGACCACGCGGTGGCCGACTGCGCCGATCTCGTTCATCGAACGGATAACGCCCGCCTCGCCGTCGATCAGCTCTTTTAATACAAGCTGAATGGCCTCGGTGTGGTCCTTGATCTCCTTTTCGATCACAAACGTCTTTCCGCCCGCTTTGTGCGTAAGGCAGCCGCCCTTGATGCCGATGCGCTCTACGTTGCCCTTGGCAAGCACTTCTTCCGTTTCGATATTGATCAGCTGATATTTGAGCGAGGAACTCCCCGCGTTGATGACAAGAATTTTCATACCGTACCCCTTATTGTCAGTCCTTTACCTGCAGCGCCGTTACAGCGACCGCGCATACGATATCCGAAGGTTTGCACCCGCGGGAAAGATCGTTCAACGGCTTTGCAAACCCCTGGCAGATGGGGCCGATCGCCTGGAATCCGCCCAAACGCTCGGCAATTTTGTAGCCGATGTTGCCCGCCTGCAGATCGGGGAAGATAAGCACGTTGGCATGCCCCGCCACCAGCGACTTGGGCGCCTTTAACGCGGCCACTTCGGGCACGAGCGCGGCGTCGAACTGCAGCTCGCCGTCCAGCGCCAGCTCGGGCGCCATCTCCTTGGCGATGCGCGTGGCCTCCTGCACGAGCGTCACGTTGTCGTGCTTGGCGCTGCCCATCGTGGAGAACGAGAGCATGGCGACCTTGGGCTCGATGCCGGCAATGTCTTTGGCGCTCTCCGCCGCGGCAAGGGCGCACTCCGCCAGCCCCTCCGCCGTGTAGGTGGGGTTCAGCCCGCAGTCCGCAAATACCAAAACGCCGTCCTCCACATACTTGTTCCCGCCGGGAGGCGCGATCATTAAATTAAAGCTGGAGACCGATTTTACGCCGGGTGCCGTTTTAATGATCTGCAGCCCGGGGCGCAGCGTGTTGGCCGTGGAATGGCACGCGCCCGATACGAGCCCGTCCACATCGCCCGCCTTTAACATGAGCGCGCCGAAAAAGGTGGCGTCCTTGGCCTGTTCTTTGGCCTGTTCGGGCGTCATGCCCTTGGCCTTGCGCAGTTCATACAGCAAATCGGCATACTCACCCAGCTTGGGAGAGGTCTCGGGATTGATGATGACAACGCCCGTCAGATCGGCGTCCGGGTTGGCCGCCCTGATCTCGGACTCCTTGCCCAGAAGCACAATGTTGGCCACGTTGTCTTCCATGCACATCTGCGCGGCCTGCACAACGCGCTTGTCTTCGCCCTCGCACAGGACGATGGTGCGCTTTTTTTCCGCCGCACGCTTTTTCAAATCGTCGACAAGCGTTCCGTTTTCTACGATCATACGGCCGACCTTTTTTAATTTGTCCCCCGCCTTGCTCCAAAATGTCGCCATAAAAAATTTCTCCTATAGCACTTTATTTTTCTCCGCATATCGTGTATAATACTTGCAGAGAAAGTCTTTTATGACATTATACACCTTTTTGCAAAACTTGTAAAGGACAAGCGGAAAAAAAATGAAATTTTGTGCGGTGATCTGCGAATATAATCCCTTTCATAACGGACACAGGTACCAACTGGAACAGATCCGCGCCCGAAGCGGCTGCGACGCGATCGTGTGCCTGATGAGCGGAAACTTTACCCAACGGGGCGAGGCGGCCGTCTTTCATAAATACGAGCGGGCGCGCCACGCCGTTGCGGGCGGCGCGGACATCGTGCTGGAACTGCCCGCCGCCTTTGCCGTTTCGCCGGCGGAACTGTTTGCCCGCGGCGCGGTGCACATTCTCGCCTCTCTCCCCGCCGTACACGCGCTGGCCTTCGGCTGCGAAAGCGGCGACGCGGAGGGATTTATGCAGACGGCGCGCGCAACGCTGGACGAGAGCAAGCAGTTCAAGACCGCGCTGAAGGAAAACATGCGCAACGGCACGTCGTATATCCGCGCGCGCAACGCGGCGCTCCTGTCCGTCGGCGCCGATGTGGACGAGGCGCTGCTGACTTCGCCGAACAACATTTTGGGCACCGAATACTGCCGCGCCCTGCTTGCGGAGGGAAGCGCCATCCGTCCCCTGCCCATCCCGCGCGTCGGCGGCGGATATGCCGATACGCATCTGCTGCCCGATTTTTCTTCGGCCACGGCGCTGCGCGGCGCCATGGCGGAGGGCACGCGCAAGGCAAAAAAAGCCTTAAAACGCAATCTGCCGCCCCATGTATACGCCGCGGCGGCAGCGTACGCCCCCCTTCCGTACGAAAAAGCCGCCCTGTGCGCACTGATCGCCGCGGACGAGGCCGCGGTGGCGCAGTGTCCGGACTGCTCGGAGGGGCTGGAAAATCGCTTAAAAAGCATGGCGCGCAGCACGCCGGACTACGGAGCCATGCTGAAAAAAGTCGTCGGCAAGCGCTACACTCTGTCGCGCCTGAAACGCGTGCTGTTGCAAAACTTTTTAAAGATCTCCTTAAAAGACGTGCAGACCTACCTGCAGGATCCGCTGTACTGCAAGGTGCTTGCCGTACGGCGCGAGGGGGCGGAAGAATTACTTGCCGCGCTGGGCGGCGGGCATCCCCCGATCGTGCGCAAGAGCGACTACTCCAACTTAAAAAAGAGCGCGCCGGACTGTTTTGCCGCCGACGTGCGCGCCAACGGCCTGTACAACGCGCTGACGGGAACGCATACCAACGAGTACGAGACGCTGTTCGTGTAATATGCGTGCGGACGGCACACAAAGATCGGGACAACAAAGCGGCGCGGGCCCGCGGAAAC
>CALVPS010000011.1 GCA_944354035.1 uncultured Clostridia bacterium
CACAATGCGCAAGTGCCGGATAGGAACGGCAAAATTTTTTACACTTCTATTACTTCTTTATCGCACATCAGTAAAGAATCGAGAGTTAAAACGTTCTTGCTTACATCCTGGAGATATAGTTGTAACTAAAACTGGTGTGTACTTTGGTAAAAGCGCAGTCATACCAGAAAGCATACCTGAAGCAAACACAATTGCACATGTGGGTAAAATCACATTAAAATCGCAATATAATCCGTATTATGTATCCACATTCTTAAATTGTAAATATGGCTATTATCAACTGAGAAGACGCGGTATAAAAGCAACACGTCCCGAAATTAAACTGGTGGAATTTCCTGATATAGTTGTGCCAGAGTTTTCCGAGAATTTTTATTCTGTAGTTGAAGTTGCCGTGCGCAAAGCGAATACATTGCTTGAATTGGCAAGTAGCACCATGGAACTATCAACAGAATTGATTATGGACTCTCTTGCCATGCTCCCAAACCATGCTGAACGGGTTAGCAAAGCGGTCGTAAGTTTTTCAAATAGCTTTCGCCTCACAGGACGCTTAGATGCGGAATATTATCAGCCAAAGTATGAGGACATAATTCGAGGCTTAAATGCTTCAACTACAATTTCATCATTATGTGAAATATATGATGAAAATTTTATTCCGGATGATAATTCAGAGTATAAATATATAGAATTGTCTAATGTTGGTGCGAACGGTGATATATCAGATGTACAAGTGGTACAAGGTATTGACTTGCCTTCAAGAGCTCGTCGTATTGTAAGAAAGGGACAAGTTATTGTATCGTCTATAGAAGGCTCGTTAAATAGTTGTGCATTAATTGATGATGACTATGATGGGGCTCTGTGCTCGACGGGATTTTATGTTATTGATTCAACAAAAATAAATTCTGAATCGTTGTTGGTTTTATTCAAATCAAAACCTATTCAAGCTTTACTTAAACAGCGGTGTTCGGGTACGATTCTTACGGCAATTTCAAAAGACGAGTTTTTAAATCTGCCATTACTGATAATTGATAATGAGATACAAAAAGAAATAGCTGAAAAAGTGCAGGAATCTTTCCGCTTGCGCAATGAGGCAAAACAGCTTCTTAGCAACGCTGTTAAAGCAGTGGAGATGGCAATTGAGACAGATGAAGAAACAGCAATGCTGTGGCTCTTAGAGAAAGGAGTTGATTGCTAATGTCTAGTTATAAAGATTGGATAAGAAAAATTGACATAGATATTGATTATTACTCGGCGTTTATAAAGGCTTGGATAACTTTTAATGCTTGGTATCGTAGTGAATATAAAGAGCATACAGATCGTGAAATAATTGAGAAGCTCAAGTCTAATAGTAATCGCTTTAAGGGCTACATAGAAACACTACTTGATGTGAACAACAATACTGATAGTGCAATTTCATTCAAAAAGGATCTTAATAATTTACAAGCTGCGTTGGTAAGTGCCGCTATTGTTACTCAAGAAAGGATGGGCGTGAATAAACAGATCTCATTTTCTGAGATTGCAGTAAATAATCCTAAGAACACTGCAGAAGGAGATTACAGAACAACACATTACAAAATCCAGAGAATAAAACAAAAGGTTATTACATTAGTCCATCGCAAGAATGATCCATCTGTTGTGTATTTTCAATTTGAGCAAGATGGATATAATGAAATGGAATTGGATGTTCACGCGGATTTTTGTCGTTTAGGAACAGAACAACAAGGACAGTGTAAAGCATTTTATAAAGAAGTATGTCCATACGTAATTGAAAGTGTGTTGAGCAAGGACCGCAATAATAACGTTATTTTTATCTCTGAACGTTCGAAAGTAAGTAGAGGAGTAATTGAGGTACTTTATTTATTGCGTTGTTCTTTAATGCACGGTGAGGTTGTACCAGATAATAATTCCTCTGAAGTTTACAAGTATGCATATCATGTGTTGGCGGCAATATTAAAGAAGATGATCTAATTTTTTAGGAGATGGCCGTATAGTTTCATATAAGGTATTTAGCTTAAAAGGTTAAGTTAAAAGGGCACAGTGAATTATTGTATCCCTTGCTATTTAAGTTTTGAGATAAATTATACGAATACTATTTCTTTTCCTTTACTCTTTGCATACTCCAAGGTTCTGGCGGCACCGCCCCAGTTATATTTTACGCAGGCAATCAAGAGGTCGCTTTTGTCAATCATCCATGCGTTGCGGCGGACGATAGCGAACTTAGGCGGTACGGTTTCAAGCGGCGGATAGATTATCTCGTCAAATTTCTTTGTGTGGAGGCTTATCCGTTCAAGGTAGGAAGAAGTAATATAAGGAATGGCAAGGCAGTTCACAATATTGTGGGCTGCCTTTTTTGCCTCGTTAATGCAGGAGGCGGCAAACCAGTCGAAAGCGCCGTATCCGCCCGTGTAACAGATAACTTCTTGTTCTGTTTCGGCATATTTTAATAGGAGATCTATTATAGTTTTTTCTTTCTCTGCATCCGGAGTAAAATTCCGATGCCCGCAAAATGAGATTACCATATCATTGGATATGATAACATTTATTTGATTAAATAGCAAATATGCTATACATAGCAGTAAATAAAATAATTAAAATTTTATACTACTAACTATAAACACATTGTGCGGAGGTTAGCGGTATGCTTTTGGAGGATGCAATAGCTTTAAGAATAGAACAGCTCTGTATTGAGAGAAATATGACAAAATATACTTTGTTTGAAAAGAGTGGAGTGCCGCAGTCAACGCTGACGTCGATAAAGAAAAAGCGCAGTCGTTCAGTTAAAATGAAAACGCTCTACGCCATTTGCGAGGGTTTCGATATAAGCCTTGCGGAGTTCTTTACTTCACCTCTGTTTGATAGAGGGACATTGCATGACTGAATTTTAAAGCTGGCTGAGCAATAAAAGCTCAGCCAGCTTAATTTTATAAAAAATTGCAGCATTCTTACACAAATTTATAAAGCTGTTGTTTCGATTTGTTCATTGAATTTCGGCTGCTTTGACGCGATCATTATTTTTAGGTTTCCATTTTGAACGCATTCTTTAGAGTGCGGCATGGACGTAAAGACGCTCTCCGAACTCCTCGGGCATAAAAATCCGACCGTCACCCTGAAACGCTATGCGCACTCCCTCATGGAGCATAAGGCAGATATGATGAACCGCCTCGGAAAGCTATTATAACAAATAAGGAAGTACATAAATTATCTTATTCAATGAATAAATCGAAGCGAGAAGTACATATAATAAACGGTTTATGAACATTTCAGAGAGCTATTTTCCTAAATTTAATTCCAAATACTTGCGGTTTTGGCTACAACCTGATATGATATGGAATAAGGAAGTACATTGAATACAATATTCGATGAACATACAAAAAGGTAGTTTGTTCAGAAAAGAATAAAGAGGATACGAATATAATACTCCCGATTTCGCCGGACTTTTGATCTCGACAAATTACACAGATATTTATATGTAGAAATCCTTGTGAGCAATATTGTTTCGGGAGAGTTCTTTCTTTTCCTGTATTTCAAAAGAATAAAAAATTAGGAGGCTTTTTATAAAAAAATTCTTATTGCTTTTGCTTTCTCTCGCTTGCATGTTGTCTTGTGTTTTCGCTTTTGCGGCGTGCGGCAATAGCAAGGAAGACCTTTCGCAGTATCTCGGCACAGACGAAGAGCTCTCTGCGATGACACCCACTGACGACAAGTATTTTGTTTATGCGCCCGTAACGTCGGAATTGGGGACCGAGGGATATGAAATTTCTCTGAACCCCGAACTTTCCGAAGAAGAGCTTTCCGCCGTGGAAGTATGGGTCATCCCCGGATCGCACGACGGCAAGCCTGTCGTACAGATTGCGGAAAACGCCTTTGCAGCATACGAATCGCCCTTGGATGATGAAACCTATGAGTCTACGGCGGAAGTATATGTACAGCCGGGCGTGGAACGCGTTTGCACCGGAGGTTTGTATCCGGGGCATGGCTCTTGTTTTGCCGTATGCCAGCTACCTTCTACCTGTAAAGTATTGGAAAAAGGCGCGCTCTATACGTCGGATCTGCGCGCGGGCACAGGGCTTGCGGTGATCAAAGAAGATAATCATATCGCCTTTGCAGGTCCCGTATGTTTTCCCGATTCGCTGGAATATTGCGCAGCTTCTCTGACAGCATATACAGACACGGAAAAGGCGACGATAGAAGAGGACGGCGTGAATTACGTGGGCAATCCCAACAACCCGCACATGATCGCTTTCTCCTATGAACTCGGGAAAAGAGGGGCGAACGTGGTGTTGAACGAGAACTGTAAGATCGTGCAGTCGGAACTCTTCAAAGGATACACAAAGTCAATTGCTCTTCCCGAGAATCTTACGCACATCGGTGCGAGCGCTTTCCGCAATACGGGCATCACTGTCCTCGATATTCCCGATTCGGTCAAATACATAGAAAATTATGCCTTTGGCGAATGTAGCCTTACGCAAGTGAGTCTACCCGACTCCGCCGTGTACATTGCGACCGACGCCTTCGGCGACGCGTCGCAGACGCTCCCCGGCACTGAATACGGCAGGTGCATCTATCTGGGTACTTCTTCCAACCCGTATTATTATCTGCTGCGTGCGAAGGCGTATGAGGATCTCGACCCGACGACAGACACGACGGGTTACATTATCCACGAAAACACTAAAATCATCGCGGAAAATGCCTTCATTAACGCTTCGCTCGTCTGGAGCTACGATAACAGCCAATACAACTATGATGAGATGATCTATGAGGCACTCTCCGTGACCGTGCCCGACGGTGTCATAGCGATCGGCGAAAAAGCGCTTAACAGCACAGATCATTACTTGGTCAGCATATCTATGCCCGGCAACTGGCCGTACCTACATGACGATATTAAAGTCGAAGCAGACAGTGCAAAGCCCCTTTCCTACTTCACGGGTGTCCTCTGTACGATGAAAGATGACGGCAAAGGCGAAACGTCCGTCACCATACGCGACGGCTATACGACCGTCGAACAATATGCCTTCGGCGGACTTGGCTACCTGGACGAACTTATCCTGCCCTCGAGCGTTACGGCAATTGCGGACGGCGCATTCAGCCAAAGTTCGGTAGGCTCCACTCACTATGACACGACCGTTTATACCCTCACTGCGCCCTATGTCCCGGCCGCACGGGCGAACAGTCCCTGTGCCACGGCCACGCTCTTAAACGATTGCGGGGCAAAACACCTCATACTCGCAGGCGACGTAACGGAGATCGGCGTAAATGCGTTCCGCTATTGCGAAAATCTCGAATCAATAACCTTCCCCGAGAGCCTGACTTTGATCGGGAACAATGCGTTCACGGACAGCACCAAAGTCACGAATGTTACCTTCCTCGGCACGCAGGAGCAGTGGGAAGTTGTCGAAAAAGGCAGTTACTGGCTTCCTTCTTCAGCCGAATATGAAATGATATATGGAAAGTAAAGTATTGCAGTAGATTGCTTTAACTTTATATAAAATTTTTATTTTAACGGAGGTAGTATCATGAAAAAAGTAATTTCCTTGGTTTCTGCATTGTTGGCAACGGTCTGTCTTCTGACCGCATGCTCCACAGCACAGACGAGCCTGAAATATGAAAAAGATGGCGGAGGCTACTACAATGTAATAGGCCTTGGCAATGTGCAAGGTCCGAAAGTTGTTATTCCCGAAACATACAACGATCTTCCCGTAAGCGGTGTCTGTTATTACACGATGTCTGCGAGTACTCTGTATTACAGCAGTGACAATTCCTTGGAGGAAAAGGATATCAAGGAGTTGGACGCTCGATATATCGACTATTTCGGGCTCGGCTGTTTGAAGGGGTTGACAGGTCTTGAAACGCTTTATATTTCCTCTTTGTATGCTCAGGAAAGCGGCAACAGTCCTGAATATCGCTTGTTTTATTTGTTTGAAACAAAGGAAAACGGTACAAACGGTCTGGAAGCAAGAAAAAGTTTAAAAACGCTCATATACAGCCCCAAAAAAGAAAACTCAAGCACCAACGTTGGAAATAAATTTTCCGGCTTTGACAATTTGACAACTGTCGTTATCAAAAACTACTGTCCCGTGTTAAAAGAAAAGGATTTCTATAATTTGGACTTGAACGATCTGTATTTGCCCAAAGAAATCGAAGGCTTGGAAAACTATGTTTTGTATGCGACCACAGTAAACGACTCCCGTAGCTTTGTAATACACTATGAGGGCACCCAGGAGGAGTGGGACGCCATTCCCAAGGAAGAATACTGGGACTATACCGATTCAAAAAGTCAAGCAAATTATACGATCGAATTTTCTTCTGTTTACGAAGGATAAAACACATATTTTCAGGTAAAAAAGCGAAAAATTTATCGGCAAAAATTTTATGGACGCTGGCAACCGTCGGTTCTTTCATTTCCGCGTTTATTGTCAACTATGTTGTCATGTTTGAAGTGTTAAAGGAGCTGTGGGGACTTACCTTGGGATGGGGCATTGTGGCGGCAAGCGTCGTTTTAATGTGGCTCAACAAACCCGCAAAAGCCATTGCCTTGTATTTTTGGGCAATCATATGTTACAGCGTTGTGTATGTAATTTACAATACAAACTATTTCGGGGATTTCGGGGATGATGAAATCGTGTATCTGATACAAACAATTTTACTGGTTTTACTCTGTATCGTTCCCGCGATCAAACTGTTGTTTGCGAAAAAGACAAAGGGTGTAAAATATGCAATGATCCTTCTGATTGTCTGTATTGCTTTATGTCTGCTGTTCAGTATCGCCGACTTGGGTGCCTTTTGGGTAACTCCTCACCTTGTGGGCATGGGGGCGTATGTTTTCCCCGCTTTGGCCGTTGTTGCGATCGGTTTGAGCAACAAATCCATAAAAGCGAGCGCGAAGGCTAAGTCATCCGAGGCAGAAGCTCAGGAGACCGAAACGGAGCAAAAAATAGTTTCAAGCGTTTCGAGCTTGTCTGAATTACATTAAACTCACTTTTCTTTCGAATTCATTGCAATACTTTCCGTTTGAGAACTTTGTTACCGACATTTCCATTTTTACATCCTCCGAATTGTTTTGCCTTTTTCGGGCAAGAAGCGAAGGAGCATAGGACGGAGAATGGAAAGCATCTTCTAAATTGGTCTGCGTAAGTCAACGGGACAAAGCCAAAATCGTTGCGTTATAGGCGCGCAAAATGCCTCATATATAGCAAAGAGCCGAGCAAGGAAACTTTCCTTACTCGGCTCAAAAAGTGTTTTATAGGTATTTTAAGCGACGATTTTGCGATCGTTGACGTCCGCGAGGAACTATGCTACCATAGCCGACCGAAAAAGCAAATTCGGAGGACTATTTTACATGGGCGATCATCCCGAAGAAATCACCATGTAAAAAATCTTTTCAAAGTGCACCATTACAAGCATTATACCTTTTGCGAATACTTGCCTTTCTATGGTTGATGGTCCCCCTGCCGATGTTAAGCTCGGCACAGACTTCGGCTTGTCTCATTCCGTTCATATAGCAGTTCAGTATGGCAATTTCCAGCGCGGATAACTGCAAAGTACTTACGAGTTCATCGTATTTGCTGTAATCGGTCTGTTCTTGTTCAAAACAGTTGACGGGATCCATTGGCAGAGCCTTATAATCCGTGAAGTCTATATATTCGATCGCTCCGCGTCTGTCGGAGCGGTTGCGCAAGCTATCGATGAATCTGTCCACCTCACGATAACACGCAAGTTTAATGGTTATTTCCTTGCCGCGTTTGTCTTTACCGCAAATCTCGGATGCCTTTCTGCCGGCGTACTGATACAGAAAGCAGATAGCTGTCTGTGCCACATCATAGCCGTCCGATACGATATAATCTATCTCGCTCATATGGTGCAGATCTTTGATGAGACCGATATACAGTCTGTCTGCAACTTTCATATCGAATTTCTTTACGGTGCGGAGCGCCTGTAAAGCGATCATCTCGCCCATAAGTTTAACGTTTTCGGCAGAGATAGGTTCGGTGAATAATTCGCCTTCGTTACGATACTTTCCTTTCGAGAACTTTGTTACCAACATTTCCATTTTGAGTTACACCTCCGAATTGATTTGCCTTTTTCGGCAAGAGGCGAAGGTGCATAGGACGGTAAATATCAGTGCACTAAATAGCAAGTCTGCGGAAGTCAACGGGACAAAGACAAAATCGTTGCGTATAAGTTTGGAAATGCCTTATAGACAGTAAAAGAGCCAAGCAAGGAAACAAAACTTACTTGGCTCTAAAAGTCTTTTAATAGGCGTTTTAAGCGACGATTTTGCGGCCGTTGGCGTCCGCGAGGAACTATGCAAAACTAAGCCTCCCGAAAAAGCAAATTCGGAGGGCTGGGAAAGGTATCATTCAAATCGGATAATTATTCCGAAGAAATCGCGGGCAAAAAATAATCCGAACTTCGGAATTTTTCCGAGGTTCGGATTATTCTGGTTTGGTGACCTTGCCGGGAATCGAACCCGGGATTGCGCCGTGAGAGGGCGCCGTCTTAACCGCTTGACCACAAGGCCTTATCAGTTGCGCTGCATGGCCGTCTTTTGCCAACGCTTTGTGATTATACCATAAAAGTTTGTTCTTTGCAACCGTTTTTTAAGGCAATTATAAAAATTTTCGCGCAAGTGCGCCGTTATGTTTTACCGTTCGGCTGCGACCGGCCTGCGGCAGAAGTCGGCCCGCTATCGGGCGACGATAGGGGAAGGATCGGCGGCGAAAAAAGAACGGACGGCGTCTGCGGGAAACCAATAAAAAAAGACATCCGCCTGTGCCGCAACGCAAAGAATGGTGAACCCGCTTCTCGCAGGTGGGTGCGCAGCGCAGAGACATCAGACTTTCCGCGGTTTCCCGCAGACCTTGCATAGTCCCTTCGACAAACGCTCCCGTAACATCTTTGTGGATTCCGCTTAATTTGCGTTCCGTACACCGCAGGTGTCGGTACCAGTATATCATATCGCACGTAAAAATGCAACTTTCGCACGGCGGTTTGCCATGGGAATTTCTTCCGCGGACCCGGGATCCTTCCCGCGCGGCCGCGCCGGACGAGGTTTTGCTATAAAAAGGGGCGCGCGGTCCGTGACGTTAACGGTTTTGTGCGTCGGACGGAGCGCAACGCTCCAATTCTTGCAAAAACTCCAAGATCTCGCGTTCGTAATTCAAGCCGTATTTGCGATCGGGGACCTCCCTCTGCGTGCGTACGATGGCTCGGTAGCAAAAGTTTGCGGTGACCGCAAGCGCCGTGTCGAGCGGCAGTCCGCGCAGAAGACATCCGCAAAAGGCGGCCGCGAACACATCGCCTGCGCCGTGGAAGGAGCCCTCGACGCACGGGATGCAGAGTTTTTGTTCGCCGCGGTCAAAGTAGTAAATAAAGTAGCCCTCGTCCGTCTTTGCACCCGTGATCACGGGGTGGGGACAGATATTGCCGAGCGAGGAAAGCGCCTTGGAAAAATCGCGCGTGCCGGTCAGGAGAAAACTCTCCGTTTCGTTAGGTAAAATATAGTCCGCTTCGGCGCACAGCGACAGCATTTCGTCGGCAAACTGCTTGTCGAACCCCTTGTAAAAGGTAAAATTATCGCCAAGCACGGGATCGACGACCAGCACGCCGTCTTTTTTTAAAAAGCGTCGCTTTGTCTCTTTTACAAAGTCGATCTGCGCGCGGCTGCCCAAATAGCCGCTGCAGATCATGTCGTACGAAAGACCGAGCGTCTCCCAATGGTCGGTAATTTTTTTCATTTCGTCGTCGAGCGGCAAAAACGTATAGCCCGTAAAACCGCCTGTGTGGGTGGAGAGCAGTGCCGTTGGCAAAATATCGCACGTCACGCCGCAGGCGGAGAGAACGGGCAGCGCAACGGTCAGCGAGCACTTTCCCACACAGGAGATATCGTTGATCGCAAGTACGCGCATAGAGAAGACCTCGCTGAAAAATTTCTTTTTATTATACTTGGTTTGCGTGCGTTTGTCAATGAAAAAAATTCTGCCGTTTGTTTAAAAAACCGCCGCGCAAGATTTGCAAATTGTGCGCAAGGTTGCTATACTGGTTGCAGTAGGATCGCGCGTGATGTGCGCGCATGCCGTCTGCGTCGCCGGATCTTCGGACGGCGGCGCAGACGGGTACACAGGAGAAAGCCGTTGGATACATTTTGGCTGGTGGTGTTGATCACCGCGCTCGCGGGCATTGTGGGTACGGGCCTGGGCGGGCTGATCGGCGTGTTGTTTACCCGCAATTCCGAAAAGATCGTAAGTCTTTTGCTGAGTTTTGCGGGCGGCGTTATGCTGTGCATCGTCTGTCTGGATCTGCTGACCGACGCGTTGGGGCAGGCGCCCGGTTCGGTGGGGCACGTTTTTTTGGTGATCGGCGTCACGCTCGCCGGGTACGGGATCATCTATCTTTTAAACGCACTGATCGATAAAAAGACCAATCCCGAAGTCAGGCACATCGATAAAAAGCATCCCAAGACGGCCGATCAGCTTTCCGAACTCATCCATAGCGATCATTACGAAGAGCACAAAAAGGAATATGAGGAGACGGGCGGACAAAAATCCCGCAGGCAGCTGTTTGTTGCGGGAGTGGTAATGGCGTTTGCCATAGGTCTGCACAATTTCCCGGAGGGGATGGTCATCGGCGCGTCGTATGCGAACGACGCGGTCAACGGCGGCGCGGGCGGCCTGGCGGTGGCCGTTGTCATCGGGCTGCACAACGTGCCGGAGGGCATGTCCGTGGCCGTGCCGCTCGTTGCGGGCGGCATGAAAAAGTGGAAGGCTACGCTGCTGACGGCGCTGACGGGCGCGCCTACCGTATTGGGCGCCATGCTCGGCTACTTTTTGGGTACGCTGAGTCCCGTCAGTCTGGCGATCTCGCTCAGTTTCGCCAGCGGAGCCATGTTGTATGTGGTCTTCGGCGAATTGCTTCCCGAAGCCATTCTGATGTGGCGCTCCAAGGCGCCCGCGTTTGCCATGCTGGCGGGGTTGCTGGTGGGCGTACTCATCTTATTCGTATAGGCCGCCGCCTCACGGCGTATCGGAGGCGGAACCATGGTCGCGGCGGCAAAACGATGCTGCGGAGTCGCTTGCATTTTTTTGCGGGCGTGGTATAATGGGGATATGAAACGCGTGATCGAAGTGGAAGGAATGTGCTGCAAGCGGTGCGCCGAGCGCGCCGAAAAAAAGCTGTTGCTGTTGGATGGGGTAAGCGGTGCCAAGGCAAACTTTAAAAAAGGGATCATTTTTGTAGAGACGCAGCTTCCGGACGAGGCGCTTGCCGCCTGCGTAAGCGAAGCGGGCTTTTCCGTAAAAGAGATCCGCGCTCGCCGCGGCATCTTCGGCTGACGGCCTTTGAGCGAAAATCGGCGGCGTACGGCGTAAAACGCTTTACTTTCGCAAAAAAAAGGGCTATAATACAATAAAATACGGCGTTAAGAGAGGACGCGTCCGCATGCGGGCTTGTTTTTCAGAGAGCGCCCCGTTGGCTGAAAGGGGCGTAAACAGGTGCATGCGGGTATCACCGCTCGTGCCTGCGGGGCGAATGCAGTAGTCTTGCACGGGGTCGCGGCCCGTTATCTTCCGCGGCATATGATCGTATGTTTTGGTGGTTAAAATGCCTTCGCGTATTCCGAAACGCGAAGGTTTTTTTTCGGCCGGCAGGCCGCAAAGAGGGGGCGCGCCCCGCAACGCGCGCATCCTGCGGCGCTTGCGCCGCGGCAAAAAAGAAGGCAAGGAGTTAACATATGTACAAAAAGGTAGATACGTCGCTCGATTTTGTGGAGCGCGAAAAGGAAGTGATCGCGTTTTGGAAAGAGAACGATATTTTTGAAAAGTCCATCGAAAAGAACGCGGGGGGAGAGGAATTTTCTTTCTTCGACGGCCCGCCCACGGCCAACGGCAAGCCGCACATCGGGCATATTTTAACGCGCGTCATGAAAGACATCATCCCGCGCTATCAGACGATGAAGGGGAAGCACGTTTTAAGAAAGGCGGGCTGGGATACGCACGGGCTCCCCGTCGAGCTGGAGGTGGAAAAATCCCTCGGCATGGACGGAAAACAGGACATCGAGCGATACGGGATCGAGCCCTTTATTAAAAAGTGCAAAGAATCTGTATGGAAGTACCAAGGCGAATGGGAAAAGATGAGCGATCGCGTGGGGTATTGGGTGGATATGGAGCACCCGTACGTCACCTATCACGACGACTATATCGAATCGGTGTGGTGGGCGCTGAAAGAAATTTACAAAAAGGGTCTGCTGTACAAGGGTCACAAGATCGTTCCCTACTGCCCGCGCTGCGGTACGGCGCTCTCCTCGCATGAGGTGGCGCAGGGCTATAAAGACGTAAAGGAGACGTCCGTTGTGGCGCGCTTCCGGCTGAAAGATCGGGAAAATGCCTACATTCTCGCCTGGACGACCACGCCGTGGACGCTGCCTTCCAACGTAGCGCTGTGTATGAATCCCGATGAAACGTATGCAGAGATCGAGGCGGACGGCGCGCGCTATATCCTGGCGGAGGCGCTCGTCTCCAAGTTCTTTGAAGAGTATACCGTCGTTGAAAGGCGTACGGGGAAAGAATACGAGGGCACGGAGTACGAGCCGCTCTTTTCCTGGGCGCAGGGCACCTTTCGGGAGCGGGCATATTATGTGGTGTGCGACGGCTACGTCACACTGACGGACGGCACGGGCGTGGTGCATATTGCGCCCGCTTTCGGCGAGGACGACTACAAGGTGGGCCGCCGCTACCATCTGCCCGTGGTGCAGCTGGTCAACGAGCGCGGCTGCTTCGACGGCCGCTGCCCCGAGCTTGACGGTCTGTTTGCCAAAAAGGCCGATAAGCCCATCATGGATATGCTGGAAGCGCGCGGCCTGCTGTTCCGCAAGTTGCCCTACGAGCACAGCTATCCTTTCTGCTGGCGGTGCGATACGCCTCTTTTGTACTATGCGCGCTCGTCGTGGTTTATCGAGATGACCAAGGTAAAAGATCGTCTGTTGGCGGCCAACCGTTCGGTAAACTGGATGCCGGAGACCATTAAAGAGGGCCGCATGGGAAACTTCCTCGAAAACGTGATCGACTGGGGGCTCTCGCGCGATCGCTATTGGGGAACGCCGCTGCCCGTATGGGTGTGCCCAGATTGCGGTGCGATCGAAGTGATCGGCTCCAAGGCGGAGCTAAAAGAAAAGTGCGGCGTTGCGGGAGACATCGAACTGCACAGGCCGTACCTCGACGGGCTCACTTGCGTCTGCCCCAAGTGCGGCGGCAAAATGAAGCGTACGCCCGAGGTCATCGACTGCTGGTTCGATTCCGGCTCTATGCCGTTTGCGCAATACCATTATCCCTTCGAAAACGCGGATCTGTTCAACGAGACCTTCCCCGCCGATTTCATTTCGGAGGCAGTCGATCAGACGCGCGGCTGGTTTTATACGCTGCTTGCCATTTCTACCATTTTGTTCGATCGCGCTCCCTTTAAAAACTGCATCGTGCTGGGGCACGTCAACGATAAGGACGGCGTTAAAATGAGCAAACACAAGGGTAACGTCGTCGACCCGTGGAGCGTGCTCGACAAACAGGGTGCCGACGCGGTGCGCTGGTACTTTTATACGGGCAGCGCGCCGTGGATCCCTTCGCGGTTCGGGCAGGAGGCGGTCAGCGAAGTGCAGCGCAAGTTCCAGGGGACGCTGTGGAACACCTATGCGTTTTTTGTGCTGTATGCCGAGATCGACGGCTACGACCCTTCCAAGTTCCGTTTGGACGCGTGCAAGCTCACCCTTATGGATCGGTGGGTGCTCTCCAAGCTCAACACGCTGGTAAAGGACGTCGATGCAAAGTTGGCCGCCTACAACATTACGGACAGCGCACGCGCGATCCAGGATTTTTGCGACGTGCTCTCCAATTGGTACGTGCGCCGCGGCCGCGACCGCTATTGGGGCAGCGAAATGACCGACGACAAGGCCGCCGCCTATACCACGCTGTACACGGTGCTGGTAACGCTCAGCAAGCTGCTTGCGCCGTACACTCCCTTTATGGCGGAAATGATGTACCAAAACCTGGTACCCGCATTTTTTAAGGACGCACCCGAATCGGTGCACCTGTGCGGATATCCCGCGGCGGACGAGGGGATGATCGACCCCGCGCTGGAGGCGGGCATGCAGGACGTTTTAGACGTGGTCACGCTTGGACGCGCCGCGCGCAACGCGGGCAATTTAAAAAACCGCCAGCCCCTTTCGGAAATGCTGGTGGCAAGCGGCCGTCCGCTTACAATCGAGGGCGAGCTTAAAACGGTTGCGCTGGACGAGCTGAACGTAAAATCAATGCGGTTTGTGCAGGACGCCTCCGCTTTGGTAAAATATGTGCTGAAGCCGCAGTTAAAGACGCTCGGTCCCAAGTACGGCAAACGCCTTAAAACCATTTCGCAGTTTTTGGCCTCGTGCGACGGTGCGGCGGTGGTCGGCGCCGTAAGGGGGAGCGGCAGCTATGTGCTGGACGATCCCGAAGGCCCCATCGTGCTGACGGAGGAAGACCTGCAGATTTTTACGCAGTCGCCGGAGGGGTATGCCGCGGCGGTGGGCGGCGGCATTACGGTGGCGCTTTCGACCGTGCTCACCGAGGCGCTGCTAAACGAAGGCTGCGAGCGCGAGCTGGTGTCGAAGATCCAGACCATGCGCAAAGAGGCCGGGTTTGAAGTGACCGACCGCATTGCGGTGTACTATCTCGCCGATGGCCGCGCGCAGAGCATGCTGCAGAAGGGCGCGTTTGCCGCCGACATATTGGCGGAGCGCATTGTTGCGGGCACGGAGGAAGGGTTTCGCAAGACGGTAGACGTCAACGGCGACCGCGTTACGCTTACGCTGGTAAAACAATAACGTCGGTGCGGGCGCAGCCCGCTGCGGCGCGTCCGCAAGGAAAAGATCCGATAAAACCGACCGTGCATGGCCGCACGGTCGGTTTTTTGTATAAGAAAACCCACGGTTCGTCGCGGATCCAAGCGAGGTTTTGTCGATGAGCAGAATCGAAGCAGGGGCGCGGTATATTCTTTTTTCTTGTCCTTCCTGCGTAAGGGAGGGCGCCGAGCGCAGCAAGGCGGGGAGGGTCGTAAACAGGGGGTGTTGATAAAAACCCTTTCGTCTTGCCTTTGGCAAGCTACCTCCCCTTGCAAAGGGGAGACGAGAGAGGGGAAAGCATAAGACCCGTTTACGGGTAGCAAGACTGCAAGGTCGTCCCGGGCGCGATTTGCGCGCGGCCGGGGATATGAGGGCTTACGGCCCGCCTCGCCCATGGCGGCACGCGCCGCAGGCGAAGGAAAATGAAACACCGCCGGCGATGCCGGCGGATGATGGGTACGATCAGCCTATCGAGATCTTTGTACAGGGCACGCTTCCGTTCAGGACGGCGGCGATCGAATATCTGGCGTTGGCAATATATACGGCGGTGCCCTGGGCGGCGGCGTCCTTTATATATTCCAGTTTTGCCCTGGCGCCGTTGGCACCCGCACGCGAAGCGCCCTTGCAGAATTGCTTGTGCGCCTCGATATTTTCCACAAGTTCGTATGCGTCTTTGCCGCAGATGTCGGTTACCAACGTAGCGGGATCGTCGGGGTCGGTATAAATGCCGTCTACGCTCGTTAAAATGACAAGCGCCCTTGCGTGCACGAGGCAGGCGATGCGTGCGGCCGTTTCGTCGTTGTCTACGCACTCAAACACCCGTTTTCCCCCGTGCGCAAGCGCCATGATTTCCAGTCTGCGGTTCTCTTCCGAGGAGACGGCGTCGTTGTAGTTGACAATAGGGATGGCGTTCTGTGCGCGGCACCGCAGCAGCAGTCCTTTTATGTGTTCGCTCTTTTGTTCGTCGTTAAAGTGGTGGTGTTCCACCAGCACCTGACGGACGGAATAGCAGGGATCCACGAACTGGCGGTATGTCTGCATTAAGATGGCCTGCCCCTGGGCGGCGTAGTCGGTTTTGGCGTGCTCGCCCGCAAGTTCGCGCCCCGTGCGCTTGATATAGTCGAGACGGCCGATCTCCGTTGCGCCGCTGGATACCCAAATAAAGCCCGGTCGCAGCTCGCGCGAAATGCGTGCCACCCGCGTATAGTCGATAATGCCGTCTTCGCGGTCGATCAGCGCCATCGAGCCGATCTTTCCCACCAATTCGTAGTCAAATGTCATGCGGTCGTCCTCTTTTTTTGCCATTGTAACATGAAGGGCAAAAAACTGCAAACACTTTATATATGCAAAAAAAAGTTGCGGTGCGGCTGCTGTGCGCGGCCGCCGTGGTGTGCGTGCTGCTTTCGGCGTGCGGCTGTTCCGTTTCGCAAATGAGCTCTTTGCGCGAGCTGTCCCGCTCGTACGTCGGCGTTTACGAGTGCCGCGCACTGTATGCGGGGGGCGCGGATCTCTCCGCCGGGGCGACGTTTACCCTTACGTTGGAATACGACGGGCGGGCAGTGTTTTCCCTTCGCCGCGGGGACGAAAGGAGGACGTTCGTCTGCCGATACCGCGCCGAGCCCGAGACGGGCCGCATTGCGTTCGGCACGGACGACGGCCCGTTTCGCACTTATGTGATGGAAAACGGCGAGATCCGCATGTACGCGTTTGCGGGCGGAAGGGCACTGTACGCTGTGTTTGCGCGGCCGCGGTAGTCGTCCGCGTTACATCAGCGGGATCCCGTTCTGTTCGCAATAGGTCTCCGTCGCCTTATCCCATACCGATACTTGTACTTCGCCGATATGCGCCTTGTTCAGCAAAAACATACACAGCCGTGACTGCCCTATACCGCCGCCCATCGTAAGGGGGAGCTCGCCCGCGGCCAGCGCACGGTGGAAGGGGTACTGCATGCGGTCGAGGCAGCCCTCCGTCTCCAGCTGGCGCAGGAGGCTGCGTTCGTCTACGCGAATGCCCATGGAGGAGAGCTCGAACGCGCAGTCCAGCGGGGGATAGTACAGGATGATGTCGCCGTTCAGTTCCCAGTCGTCGTAGTCGGGCGCGCGGCCGTCATGTTTTTGTCCGGAGCGCAGTCTGCCGCCGATCTGCATTAAAAACGCCGCGCCATGTTCCTTTACAAACGCGCGTTCGCGCTCGCGCGGGGCAAGATCGGGATAGGCGTCTTCCAGTTCCTGCGTGGTGACGAATACGATCTCTTCGGGGAAGAAGTTGTCAAGCTGCGGAAAGGTGCGGCAGATCGCGCGTGCGGTCGTCTGCATGGCGGCGTAAATTTTACGCACGCTCTGCTCCAAAAAGGCGCGGGTGCGGTCCTCCCGCCATATGACGACCTCCCAATCCCATTGGTCCACGTACACCGAGTGCAGCGCGTCGGGCGTCTCGTCGCGGCGGATGGCGTTCATGTCGCAGTACAGGCCGAAGCGCGGCCCGAAGCGGTACTTTGCCAGGGCGTAGCGCTTCCACTTGGCCAGAGAATGTACCACTTCCACCGTCTCTCCCACGGCCTTTACGTCGAAAGCCACGGGTCGCTCCACGCCGTTCAGGTCGTCGTTCAGGCCGCTGTTTTTTGTGACGAACAGGGGCGCGCTGATACGGGTAAGGTTCAGCGCTTCCGAAAGCGCGGCTTCGAAAACGGTCTTCACTTCCTTTATGGCGCGTTCTGTTTGAACAAGATCGAGTTTGGGCCGATACATTGCCTCTCTCCTTTTTCGTATCGGTAAGATTTATTAAAAAATTATACCATACCTTTTGGACGAATGCAACAAAATCGCCGCCGTCCGCGTTCGTTTCGGCCGTATATTCCGCAAAAAAACCGCCCGCCCGCGCTATTTTCCGCAAATACCGTAAACAAATGTTTGCATATTTTAAGGAGCTGTGCTATAATGCGGCCATGGATACGCACGCAGCCGTATCGCTTACCGCGCAGCAGGCCGAGGCCGCCGCGCTGATCGAGGAGTGGTACCTTCATCACAATACGCAGATCTTTGTCTTGTGCGGATACGCCGGAACGGGCAAGACTTTTCTTGTCGATCATGTAGTGCGCCGCCTGGGGCTCGTGCCCGGCGAAAGCGTCGTATTCGTTGCGCCCACGGGCAAGGCGGCCTCCGTGCTTATCCGCGGCGGCACGCCCGCCTCTACCGTCCACAGTCTGATCTACACCCGCGAGGAGGAGATCGAGGCGGATGAAAACGGTGAGGTCGTGGCCGAGCACTTTTTGCGCTTTGTTAAAAAGGAAAAGATCGACGACGCCATCCGCCTCATCGTGTTGGACGAGACGAGCATGGTCTCGGACGATGTACTGCGCGATCTGCTGTCGTACGGCGTGCGCTGCCTGTGCTGCGGCGATCCCGCACAGCTGCCGCCCGTAAACGGCAGCAATTCGCTGCTAACCATGCCCGTATATACCCTTACCGAGATCGTACGGCAGGAGCGGGAGAATCCCATTGTCCGCATCGCTCTGGCGGCGCGGGAAGGGCGGCCGGTAGGGTATGGCGATTTCGGACGCGTGCGCATCATCCCGCGCCGCGCCTTTACGCGCACGCTGCGACGCGAACTGTTTTCACAGGCCGATCAGATCATTGTGGGGACCAACCGGACGCGTGCCGCGATCAACCGAGAGGCGCGCGAATTCCGCGGGATCCCGCCCGAAGCGCTGTTGCCCGTCGACGGCGAAAAGGTGATCTGCACGCTGAACGATTGGAGCAAGACGCTGGACGAAGGGGGAAACTTCCACCTGGTAAACGGGATCATCGGCACCTGCTACAACGTGCGCGAGCAGCTCGACGGCTTGGGCGAGCTGGATTTTAAACCGGATTTTCTTGCGGAGCCGGTATGCGAGCTGCCTTTTGACGCGGGAGTGTTCGTGCGCGGGGAATACTACCACGGCTATGGTGCCCGCGCGTGCAGGCTTACGAACGGCATGCTCGTGCACGAGGACGACCGCGCCATGCTGCGCCGCTTTAAGGTACGGCGGGAAGATACCGTATGCCGCTTTGAGTTCGCCTATGCCGTCACCTGTCACAAGGCGCAGGGGTCGGAGTACGATTTTGTGGTCGTCATCGACGAGTCGGGCTGCTTTGCCGAGGGCGGCCGTTGGCTGTATACGGCCGTTACGCGGGCGCGCAAACAGCTGGTGATCGTGAGGTGAGGTATGCTGTATTTTTCTCAGTTCTCGTTTCCGACGTACGACGAAGAGTAGCCTATCGGCTCGGCTGCGTCAAGAGGACCCGTTATAATACGATGTATCCGTTTTTTGTGCTCTCGGCGCGCGGATTGGAGCGGCTTGCGTTCCGGCCCGTTACGATATTTTACGGGGGAAACGGTTCGGGCAAGACGACGGCGCTCAACATCATTGCGGAAAAGCCGGGGCTTTTCCGCGGCGCGCTCTAGAACCGATCGGATTTTTTTGAAGAATAACTGCGCATGTGCACATACGATTTGGCTGCGGCTGTCCCCGCGCACAGCGCCGTTGTCGCAAGCGACGACGTGTTCGATTTCATGCTCGATCTTCGCACGGTGAATGGCGCGATCGACGAAAAGCGGGAACGGCTCTTCAAAGAGCATCTCGAAAACAAATACGCGTCCTTTTGCATGACCTCGCTTGAAGATTACGAAAAAGCTCAAAAAGGTGACGAGCGCCCGCAGCAGGACGCAGTCGAAATACGTTAAAGAGCGGCTTGCTTCCAACGTGCGGGAACGATCGAACGGCGAAAGCGTCTTTTGCTGCTTTACGCAGAAGATCGGGGAGAACGCGTTATATCTTCTCGACGAGCCGGAAAACAGTCTTTCGCCCGAGCGACAAGCGGAACTTGCACGATTTTTGGAGAATGCCGTGCGTTTTTTCGGATGTCAGTTCGTCATCGCCGCACATTCGCCCTTTCTGCTTGCCCGGCGCGGTGCGAAAATTTATGATTTCGACGCCGATCCCGTGTGTGCGGTAAAGTGGACGCGGCTTGCGGGCCCGGCGTGACTTTTTCAGGTCGCACGAAACAGAATGCGGCAAGGAGGAGATATGAAGTTCCCCTATCGGAAGGTGCTTGTTCTCGGCAATGGCGGAGCGGGAAAATCGACGTTTGCGCGCCGCATGGGAGAGCGCTTTTTGCTGCCCGTCGTCCATCTCGATAGGCTGTGGTGGCTTCCCGGCTGGCAGAACAGGAGCGGAGAGCAATTTGACGCGCTGCTCGCAGAGGCGCTTTGTGCACCCGCCTGGGTAATGGACGGCAACTATGAACGCACGCTGCCTGTGCGGCTCGCGGCGGCGGACGCCGCGGTATTTTTGGACATTCCCGTTCAAACATGTCTGCAGGGGGCATATGCGCGCATCAAAACATATGCGGGCAGGACGCGGCCCGATATGGCGGAAGGCTGCCCCGAACGCGCGGATGCGGAATTTGAAACATGGATCCGAACTTTCGAGCGGGACGTTCGCCCGCGCGTTCTTGCCGGGCTTGAAGAAAGCGGTAAGCCTGTGTTCCGTTTTTGCATGCGGGAAGAGGCGGATGCGTGGCTCATGGGGTTTGACGGGGCGCTCCCGCGCGGCGGCGCGCAAAGTTTTTAAGGGGGCGGCACTTTCCCTTGACTTTTTTTGGTGCGCGGGATATAATCGACGATAAGATCATTTGATAAGGAAAATCATATGTACAGAACGCACACATGCAACGAACTCCGCGAGGGCGACGTCGGCAAGGCGGTAACGCTCTGCGGCTGGCTGGACGGCAAGCGCGATAAGGGCGGGCTGTTGTTTGCCGTCTTGCGCGATTTTTACGGCACCACGCAGGTCGTCGCCACCGAGGAACCCTGCCTTTCGCAGCTGCGCGAAATTCCCACGGAGTCGACCGTCCTGGTCGAAGGGACGGTCGTCCTGCGCTCCGCGCCCAACGAAAAACTGCCCACGGGCAAAATAGAGATCGTTCCCGCGCGGGTGGAGGTGCTGGGACGGCGTACCACGCAGGCACTGCCCTTTGAAGTTTCGCATTCGACGGACGCGCGCGAAGATCTGCGCCTTGCTTATCGCTTTTTGGATCTGCGCAATCCCGCCGTAAAAGATAAGATCGTGCTGCGCGCGCAGATCGTGGCGGAGCTGCGCCGCCTGATGACGGAACAGGGCTTTTTGGAGATCTCCACGCCCATTCTCACCGGCTCCTCCCCGGAGGGCGCGCGTGACTACATTGTGCCCAGCCGTCTGTATCCGGGCGAATTTTATGCGCTGCCCCAGGCGCCGCAGCAGTACAAGCAGCTTTTGATGTGCTCCGGGTTCGATAAGTATTTTCAGATCGCGCCCTGCTTCCGCGACGAAGACGCCCGCGCCGACCGTTCGCCCGGCGAGTTTTATCAGCTGGATATCGAAATGGCCTTTGCCACGCAGGAAGACGTGTTCGCCGTGCTGGAGGCCGTGCTGCCTCCCGTGTTCCACAAGTTTTCCGGGTGGAAGGCGGACATGCCGCCCTTCCGCCGCATTCCCTATCTGGAGGCGCTGGAGACGTACGGCACGGATAAACCCGACTTGCGCAACCCGCTCGTCATAAGGGACATTTCCGACCTTATGCAGGGATGCGGCTTCGACATGGTGCAGGGGAAAACCGTAAAGGCCATTGCCGTAAACGGTGCAGCCGTCGCCCGCAAGCAGATCGACCGCCTTGCCGAGGAGTTCAAGGGAAAGACGGAGGGCGGCGCCATGTATTGGTTCAAACTGGACGAAACCGGCGCGCCCGCGGGGGGCATTGCCAAATTCGTGGTCGACCGCGCCGACGCGCTGAAAGAGCGGCTTTCGGCGGGCGCGGGGGCGTTCGTCGCTGTGCTGGCCGAAGAAAAAAAGAGCCTTGCGCAAAAGCGCGCCGGCGTTTTGCGCACCATGCTGGGTACGGCGCTGGACCTTTTGGAAAAGAACGTATACCGCTTTTGCTGGATCGTCGATTTTCCGATGTACGAGATCGGCGAGGAATCGGGCAAGCCGGAGTTTTGCCACAATCCCTTCTCCATGCCGCAGGGCGGGATGCGGGCGCTGGAAGAGCAGGATCCGCTTACGGTGCTCGCCTATCAGTACGATATCGTGTGCAACGGCGTGGAGCTCTCGTCGGGCGCCGTCCGCAACCACGATCCCGAGATCATGGTAAAGGCCTTTTCCATTGTCGGCATGGGCAGGGAGGACGTAATTAAAAAATTCCCCGCGCTCTACCATGCCTTTGAATACGGCGCGCCGCCGCACGCCGGCGTCGCACCCGGGGTCGACCGCATGGTCATGCTCATCTCCGATACGGCGAACATCCGCGAGGTGATCGCTTTCCCCATGAATGCCAAGGCGCGCGACCTGCTGATGGGGGCGCCCTCGCCCGTCGAGCAAAAACAGCTGGACGACGTGCACATTGCCGTAGTCAAGCAGGAACGGTAATGCGCGCGCCGCCGCGACAGAACCGTGGCGGCGCACATAAAAGCCGGCGCTTTCGGGCGCCGGCTTTTGTTTATGAAGGCGTTTGAGGGGGACAGCCTTCGTCCGATCACGATAGGGGCTTTGGTTGCGGCCGCGCAAGCAACCTGCGCAGCAGGGCGTATACGCCGTACAGCACGCCGACGCCGGCGAGCGAGATAAGGTGGGTCAGGTACCAGGTGACGTCGAAGGCGATGTCCCATTCCCAATACCATATGGTCAGCGCGTCCAGGCCCGCGTACAGAAGAAGGGCCAGACACGCCCATACCGTGTTCATGGCGCCGACCGCCGCCCGCTGCTGCAGCAAAAACAGCACGCCAAGCGTGATCGCGCAGCCGATCTGCAGGTCGTACGCCGCCTTGATCACGCCGTTTTCGTCCAGGGGGTTGATGTAGCACTCCGGACGCATCACGGCAAATACGACGGGCGCACACAGCAGCAGCGCAAAGGTGGAGCGCAGCGCCGCGGCGTGCCGTTTACAAAAGACCGCAAAGGGCGCCAGAATGGTCAGAACGGTCACAATGTTAAATTTTAAGTCTGTGCGGGGGGTCACGGCGCCGTCGTAGAGCGCCGCGTTGACAAAAAAGCGCGCCGTCTCTAAAACGATCATGGCAACGGCAAAGGCGGCGGCCGCCTTTTGGCGGGCGTCGGGGGTGAATTTGCCGAGCACGAATCCGGTCACGGCGACGACGGGGACGCCGGCGGCGATGAGAATGAGGAACAAGACGTCGAACAGCATGTTACGCCTCCTCGTGTGCCGCGGCGGGATCGTCTGCCGCTTCGGCCGTCCGTTCGATCTCGGGCGCGTTTTCCGTACTACCGTCCGAGCAGAGCGCACTTTTAGCTCCGCCGTTTGCGGGGTCGCCGTGCGATCGGCTTCTCCGGTTTTGCGCCGCGCGCATGCAAAGCGCTACAACGCCGTATACCAGGGCGTGCGCGGCAAATTGAATGAGGAGGAGCACGCAGATGCCTACGGCAAATCCCGCGCGGTCGTACAGGAAGGAGAGATACGGATCTCCCGGACCGAATACCGAAATATTGCCGCCGATCAGAAGGCTGAGCACGGCCGCCGTCAGAATGTACGCGCCCACGAGCAGCGACTGCGGGTAAAACTTTTTAAATTCAAAGCGATACGATCCGGAGGCGATCAGATACACGGCGACGGCCAGCATCGAGCCGTGGTAGATATAGCTGTGCACCTGCATCAACGACATGTTGTATTTGTACTGGATGGCGGCAAACAGAAGAAAGGCAAGAATCCCCGGCAGCACGCTGAATCCCTTTGCCATGTCCGAAAAGCGGTTTTGCTTAAAGCAGAACACGGGGTAGGCGTACATGGACATCGAGCAGAACACGATGGGGAAGCGGTTGGGGTAAAAGCTGCCGTCGCGGCCGATCAGATAAAATATTTTTGCCACTTCCAGTGCGATCAGTACAAAAAAGACGACGCGTACGGGGATCAGCCGCCTGCGCTCGTCCGCCTTTTTTAAAAATAGAGTGCAAAGCACAACATATGCCGCCACCAGAACGAGCGTGATGCTCATGGGGATGATCAGATTTTTTACGATCATGACGGCCCTCCTTTGATGCGGGATCGTATATAAAAAAGTGTTTGTCGCCGCAGAAAACACGCTCCGTGTATTTCGTCTCGCCGAACAGGCACGGGCCGCTGCTTTCGCCGTACTTTATCGCCCGTCCTGCCGCATTTCATCGCTTTGCATCGTTTGCGGCAGGCGTTTGATCCGATCTGCCGCAAAGAGAATGCAGCCCGTATCTTAATATTGCAGGGACGATGAACGGCAAGACGCCGGGATCCCGCCACGGCCCTTACAAAATTTTATGCCGTACAATTTTGCAAGGAGGCGCGACGGACGAAAAAGACGCGGCGTTCGGTTCTGCCGAATGTCCGCAAGTCGCGTCCTGCCGCAAGGGCGCGGTTCGTATGTTTCCCTTACAGTATAGCAGACCCTGCCGCAAAATGCAATGCCTGCGGATAAAATCGCATTCAAAAGGGCGCGCGGGGCGGAGGTGGGCCGCGTGCGCCGGGGGCGAAACGCGGGAGAGGGCCGCCGCGGGCGGGTATAACGGCCGCTTATTGTTGATATCGGCATTTACAAGGCCCATTGCGCAAAAAAAGGGACGAAACATTTGACTTGCGCGCGGAAAATTCTTATAATAATTTTTGTAATCGCGGAATTTCGGGAAGGAGAGCACATATGAAAGTTACCGAACTGTTCGGCAGCAATGTTTTTACGGACGAAGTAATGAAAAATTCGCTGCCCAAGGAGGTCTATAAGTCGCTGCGCAAGACGATCGACGAGGGCGAGCCGCTCGATTCGTCCATTGCCGGCGCGGTCGCCAACGCCATGAAGGACTGGGCGGTATCTAAGGGCGCCACGCATTACACGCATTGGTTCCAGCCGCTTACCAATCTTACCGCCGAAAAGCACGACAGTTTTATCGAGCCGTCGGGCGACAAGGTGATCATGCAGCTCACGGGCAAAAATCTTATCGTCGGCGAACCGGACGCCTCCTCTTTCCCCTCGGGCGGGACGCGCGCGACCAGCGCGGCCCGCGGCTATACGGCGTGGGATCCCACGTCGCCCGCCTTTGTAAAGGAGGGCACGCTGTACATTCCGACGGTATTCGTTTCGTACACGGGCGAAACGCTCGATAAAAAGGCGCCGCTGCTAAAGTCGATGACGGCGCTCGATACGCAGACAAAGCGCCTGTTAAAGCTGTTCGGCATCGCCTGCCGCAAGGTATCTACCACGGTGGGGCCCGAACAGGAATATTTTTTGATCGACGAATCGGTATACGAAAAGCGGAAAGATCTTATTCTGACGGGCCGTACCCTCTTCGGCGCGCCGCCCTCGCGCGGACAGGAGCTGGAAGATCATTACTTCGGCTCGTTAAAGCCGCGCATTTCGGCATTCATGCGCGATCTCGATGAAACGCTGTGGTCGTACGGCATTTTTGCCAAGACCAAGCACAACGAGGTGGCGCCCGCCCAGCACGAGCTTGCGCCCGTGTTTACGACGACCAACGTCGCCGTCGACGACAATCAGCTGACGATGGAACTGATGAAAAAGATCGCGCAGAAGCATCACATGGTGTGTCTTCTGCACGAAAAGCCGTTCGAGGGCGTAAACGGTTCGGGCAAGCACAACAATTGGTCGCTCTCCACCGATACAGGGCTCAATTTGCTCGATCCCGGCGAAACGCCCGAAAAAAATGTGCTGTTCATGCTGGTGTTGGCCTGCATCATCTCCGCGGTCGATAAGTATCAGGGCATCCTGCGCGCCTGCGTCGCCTCGGCCGGGAACGATCACCGCCTGGGTGCCAACGAGGCGCCGCCCGCCATTATTTCGGTCTATCTGGGCGACCAGCTGGGCGCGATCGTCGACAGCATCGTATTAGGGCGGGAGTATGTGCCCAAAAAGGCCGTGCCCGGCTCGATCGGCGTGCCAGAATCTCCCATTTTCCCCATCGACACGACCGACCGCAACCGCACCTCGCCTTTTGCCTTTACGGGCAACAAGTTCGAGTTCCGCATGCTGGGGTCGCAGGCTTCGGTGGCCGATCCCAACATCGTGCTGAACACCATCGCCGCACAGGCGTTCTCCGAGGCGGTGGAGGCGCTCTCCGGCGCGGAGGACATGGAGGCGGCGGCAACGGCCTATACACACAAATTGTTAAAGGCGCACTACCGTATCATCTTCAACTATAACGGCTATGGTCCCGATTGGGAGCCGGAGGCGGAACGCCGCGGCCTTTTGAACAACAAGACGACGGCCGATGCCGTCCCCGAATACTTCAAGCGCGAAAATATCGATGTGTTCGTGCGGCAGGGCGTATATACCGAAAAGGAGGTCGTCGCCCGCGCCAACATCAGTCTGGAAAACTATGTAAAGACCATCAATATCGAGGCGCTCACCATGTTGGAGATGGCCAAGCAGGATATCTATCCCGCCGTCAACGCCTATGTCGCCGAGCTGTGTTCTGTGATCGCGGCCAAGCGGGCCGTCAGCGAAAAAATGGCCTGTGCGGCAGATACGGCGCTCGCCGAGCAGCTCTCTAACATGAACGAGGCGCTGGCGCAGGCGGTGAAAAAGCTGGAAAAAGATCTTTTGGAAATGCCCGCGGGCGAAGGCCCCGCTTCGCAGAAGATGGCGCACGTCGTCGTGCCCGACATGGAGGAGGTGCGCCGCCTTGCCGACGGTATGGAAAAGCTGTGCGCCTCCGACTATTGGCCTTATCCCGCGTATACCGATCTCATGTATAGTATTCGTTGACGAACGGCAAACGGTTCCGACGGCCGCGCTCCGCAAAATGCGGGGCGCGGCCGTCGTTTTCGAAGGGGAATCTGTTGACAAATCTGCAAAAAAGGCGTATGCTTTTTTTATGGAACCTATGAAAATAAACATTAAAAAACTCGATCAAAACGCCCGTCTGCCCGTATACGGTTCGCCCTATGCCGCGGGCGCCGACCTGTATGCCTGTGAGGGGACGGATATCCCCGCCGGCGAAACCGCCTTTGTCCATACGGGCATTGCCGCCGAACTGCCGCAGGGCACGGTTGGGTTGGTGTATGCGCGCAGCGGGCTTGCCTGCAAGCAGGATCTTGCTCCTGCCAACAAAGTGGGCGTGATCGACTGCGATTACCGCGGCGAGATCATGGTGGCGCTGCACAATCACGGCAAGCGCGCGCGCCGCGTCGAGCGGGGCGACCGCATTGCGCAGCTGGTGATCGCGCCCTATTATGCCGCACGATTCTGCGAGGCGGACGAGCTTTCCGATACCGTGCGCGGCGCGGGCGGGTTTGGGTCTACGGGGAGCAAATGATCTATGCGCATGCGCAGAAAACGCAATCTCGAGCCGCGCATGGAGGCATGTGCGGCGCTGCTGATCGCCCGCGGGAAGCCGTGTAAAAACTTAAAAGAGGCAGCCGAGACCTTTCGCGCGCTTACGGACTACGCCGCATTGTTCGGCAATGAGGCGCCCGTCGAGTTGGAGGTCGGCTGCGGCAACGGAAAGTTTATCGCCGAGCTGGCCGTGCGTGCGCCGCAGCGCAACTACATTGCGGTAGAGCAGTGCACCAACGTCATTCTTACCGCCATGGAGCGCGTTCGAGCGGAGCGCATCCCCAACGTCCGGTTTTTGAACGTGGCGGCGGAGATTTTGCCATGCTATATCCCGGAACGCAGCGTAACGCGCATCTATTTGAACTTCTCCACGCCGCTGCCCGAGGCGGGGCGCGAAAAACAGCGGTTGACGAGCGATCGGTTCTTGGCGATCTACAAGCGGCTGCTGGTGCCGGGCGGACAGATCGTTCAAAAGACGGACAGCGAGGCATTTTTTGAATATTCGCTGCGCAAATTCGGCGAAAACGGGTTTGCGGTGACGGACGTCACGCGCGATCTGCATCACAGCGCCTATGCGGCGGAGAACATCATAACGGAATACGAGGCAAATTTTTCCGCCAAGGGCATGCCCATCTATCGGGCGGTCGCGGTATTAAAGGAGGAATAACGCGATGCAAACATTTTGTTACTATATGCCGACGAAGGTGATCTGCGGGCGCGACTGCATTGCGGAGCATGGGGCGCTGCTGAAAGAACTCGGTCGCAGCGCGCTGATCGTTACGGGAAAGTCTTCCGCCAAAAACGGGGCGTTGGACGACGTATTATCCGCCTTGGAACACAACGGGCAGACGGCCACCGTTTACGACCGCGTGACGCCCAATCCCACCGTAGCCTGCGTGCGCGAGGGGGTGGCGCTGTTAAAGAGCGCCGGGGCGGACTGTATTGTGGCCATAGGAGGCGGTTCGCCGATGGATGCCGCCAAGGCCATGGCGACGCTTGCCGTGCAGGAGCGTACGGACGACGAAATTTTTGCCGGCGGGTACGAGGCGCGGGCGCTGCCCATGGCGCACGTTCCCACAACGGCGGGCACGGGGAGCGAGGTGACACCTTACGCAATTCTCACCAACGACGCCAAACAGACCAAAACCAGCATAACAAGCCCCGCCATGTTTCCGCGTTTTGCCTTTTTGGACGGGAAGTACATGGAACGGCTACCGGTCGTCACCACGGTGAACACGGCGCTCGATGCATTTTCGCACGCGGTGGAGGGGATGCTGTCGCGGCAGGCCACGCCGCTCTCCAACGCCCTGGCGGCGGAGAGCCTGCGCATTTTATACCCGCTGCTGAAAAAGACGTCGGGACCGCTGACGGCGGAAGAACGCGACGCGCTGTTGTACGCCTCGATGCTGGCCGGCATGACCATTGCGCAGTCCGGCACGACCGCGGTGCACGGCATGGGGTATTATTTAACGTATTTTTACGACGTCGACCACGGGCGCGCCAACGGGTTGCTGCTGGGCGCGGCTTTGGCGCTGTGCGCCAAAAAGGGGCTTGTGCAGCTGCGGAACATCCTCTCCGCCTGCGGGGCGGAACTTTCGGAGGTCTGCGCGCTGTTGGACGGCCTGCTCGGCCGGCGCGAGGAGATCCCGCGCGCCCGGCTTGAGGAATTTGCCGCACGCGCCATGGGCAATAAAAACATAAAAAAGTCCGTCTACGAGCCGACGGAGCGGGAGATGCTCGAAATGTTCCTCTCCTCGTTTCCCGCATCGGACGCGTGACAAAGCGTTCTGTGCGCAGACCTTGTTTGTATTTTGCATAAGAAGGGGCAATGCGCGCCCGCCGGCATTCCGGCGGGCGCGCATTGCCCCTTTATTGGTAACGAAACTCCGCGGATAAGTTGCGGGTAAAGATAGGCTTTGCCGATGAGCAGAACGGAATTGAAAGCGCGTTATAGGATCGGATCGCCCTCCCTTATAAAGGGAGGGTGGTAAGCGGAGCGAGGCGGGAGGGGCGTAAACAGGGGACGTTGATAAAAACCCTTCCGTCTTGCCTGCGGCAAGCTACCTCCCCTTGTAAGGGGGGCAGGGAAAAGAGCCTTTAGAAAGCCGCCGTCCCTTGCGGAGGGGAGACGAGGGAGGGGAAGGCATACGGCCCGTTTACGGGCAGCAAGGAGCAATTGCGTGTCTGCTTTGCCTTTCGGGCGCGCCTTGCGCGCGGCCGGTAATATGGGGGCTTGCAGCCCGAAGCGGAAGGGCCGGCGGCTATGCCGGTGGATGATGATTTGCGTGCGGCGCCGTACGGCGCAAGCGTTCAGGTGTTTTGTGCGGAGGGGAAGAGGGCGCGCACCATGTCCGATACGTACCGCACGGGGACGAGTTCGATCTTGTCTTTCAGCTTTTCGCACGCCTTTAGGTTTTTTTCGGGCAGGATCACGCGGCGAAAACCCATTTTCAGGCATTCGTTTACCCGTTTGTCGGCAAAGGAGACGGCACGGACCTCTCCCGTCAATCCCACTTCGCCGAATATGGCGGTATATCGGTCGATGGGACGCATGCGCTCGGCGCCGGTCAGTGCGGCGCATACGGCAAGGTCGGCGCTCGGTTCGTTCAGTCGGATGCCGCCCATCACGTTGAGGTACACGTCCTGCGTGCCAAGGGGCAGCCCGCAGCGCTTTTCCAGCACGGCGATCAGTACGATCAGCCGGTTCAGATCGACGCCCAGCGACATGCGCCGCGGCAGACCGTACGCCGTTTTGCACATCAGCGTCTGAATTTCCACCATCATGCAGCGGTTGCCCGTTTCGCCGGGGGTGACCGCGGCGCCCGCCGCCTCGCCGCGCGTATCCGATAAAAACAGCGTGGAATAGTCGGACACCCCGAAGATCCCCGCGTCCGTCATTTCGAACACGCCCACTTCCTGCACCGAGCCGAAACGGTTTTTTACGGCGCGCAAAATTTTAAAGGCTTCGGTACGCTCGCCCTCAAAGTACAGCACGGCGTCCATGATGTGTTCCAGCACCTTGGGCCCCGCAAGCGTGCCTTCTTTGGTGACGTGGCCGACCAAAAAGAAGGTGATCCCGCGCGACTTTGCAATGCGCATCAGCCGGGCGGCGCATTCGCGTACCTGGCCCACGCTGCCCGCCGCGGAGGTGAGCGCCTCGGTGTAGATCGCCTGAACAGAGTCGACGATCACGTATTCCGCCTGTAAAACGGCCTCTTCCGCGTTTTCAAGGCAGGTCTCGTTTAACAGCAGCAGATCGTCCGAGTCCAGGCCCAACCGCCTGCAGCGCAGTTTTACCTGCGCGCAGCTCTCTTCGGCAGAGAGGTACAGTACGCGGTGCGCCTTGGCCAAGTGTGCCGCTACCTGGGTTAAAAGCGTCGATTTCCCCACGCCGGGGTCGCCGCCCACCAGGACGAGCGAACCGCGCACGATGCCGCCGCCCAGTACCACGTCGAGTTCGGGAATGCCCGAAGAGACGCGTTCGTATGTTTCAAAACGCACCTGCGAAAGGGGAACGGGGCGCGTGCCGACGCGTACGGCGGACGGCTTTTTAAGCGTCGGCGCGGGGGCGGCGGCCTCTTCGGCCAGCGTGTTGAACTTGCCGCAGCCCGGGCATTTTCCCAGCCATTTGGGCGAGACGTACCCGCATTCTGCGCATACAAATTGTGTCGTTGCTTTGGGCATATTATTTCGTTCCTAATTTACCGTTTAAGCGTAATAATGAGAGGCATATGATCGCTATACGCAATCCATTCATGAAAAGAACCAATTGTTATATTGTCGATCATTTCCGTTGGTGCAAAACAATAGTCAATATGGAAGGGCTTGTCAATGCTTTTATGAAAGAAATGCGTTGGCGTTGTCTCTTTTTCGTGTTCAATATGATTAAGGGTGTGCCACGCGGAGGATATCCCTTTATTCTTTAAGACTTGCACGACATGGCTATGGCTCTTGTCTTTGTGTGATTTATCCCAAACCGCATTGCTATTGAAGTCGCCGACTATAATTGTTTTACTAAGGATTGCATCTGAATACTGTGTTAATAAATCATGTAAATTTTCAATATAATATGGTTTATGCGTCCATACGCCTAAAATATATAAATCATCGATGGTAACGAGAATGTAATCGTGAAAAGGGGGAAAATCAAGGCATATATTTGCTACGCTATGCTGTTTGCGCACAAAAATTGCTAGTCCCCGATTATTAGATGTGCCTGTCCAAATGGGGAGATAGGCGCTCAAAAATCCAGCGTCGAATGGAAACCTATCGGGATTTTCACATTCTTGGATAACGCATATATCCGCGTTATACGAAGAAAGCAAATGTGCTTTTTTTCGAAAAGCGCCGGTGCAGTTCCATGATATCAGTTTTATAATGTTAAGCTTTTTTTAGCAAAACAAAAGAATAGCAGGTGATGCCTTTGCCTTCGCCCACATAGCCCAGGCGTTCGTTGGTGCCGGCGGCAATGCCCACGGCGTGCGCCTCAATGTCCAGCGCCTCGGCGACGCTGCGCCGCATATCCGCAATATAGGGCGCCATGCGCGGGCGTTCCGCTACAATGGAAAGGCTTACGTTTTTTACGCGCAGCCCGCCGTCTTTCAGCATGGCCGTCACCTGTTTTAACAGTTCCATGCTGTTTGCGCCCGCAAAGCGTTCGTCGGTATCGGGGAAGTAATAGCCGATATCGCGCAGCCCGGCGGCGGAGAGCAGGGCGTCCATCAGCGCGTGTACGGCAGCGTCGCCGTCCGAGTGCGCGCGCAGCGCCTGGGCGGAGGGGATGCGTACGCCGCACAGCACAATGTGGTCGCCGTCCTCCGCAAAGGCATGCGTATCTGCGCCGAATCCCACGCGTTCGACGGGGGCAAAGTCTTCGGGGTAGGTCAGCTTACGGTTGGTTCTGTCGCCCAAAAACAGGCGGGGCGGTTCGGCATAGGCGGCGTATACGCCGCTCTCGTCGGTAAAGAGGCGTCCGTCGGCGCGGGCGCGCTCGTATGCGCCCAGCAGTTTGTTGCGGAAAAACCCCTGCGGCGTCTGTACGGCCGCATACGCCGTGCGCGGGGGAACGGTCACGATGTGTCCGTCCTCTGTTTCGGCGATCGTGTCGGATAGGGGAAGGGCGCATACGCCGCTGCCGTACGTTTTTACGCTGGCAAGGCAGTCGCGTATGATCTTTTCGGTGACAAAGGGACGTGCGGCGTCGTGTACCAAAACGATCTCCCCCTGCGCTTCGCGCAGGGCGGCGTATACGCTGTCTCCCCGCGTCGCGCCGCCCAAAACGGCGCGCGCCGCCGGGAAGGGCGCCAAAAGCGCCTGTACGCGCGTCAGATCTTCCGCACGGCAGGTGACCAGCAGCTCGTCGGCAAAGGGGGCAAAGGCGCATAGCGAACCGCACAGCACGGGCAGGCCGTTGTATTCGCGAAGCACTTTATTTTCGGTAAAGCCGGCGCGTGTTCCGCTTCCTGCCGCGCACAAAATGACGCTGATCATGCGATCACCTCGTATAACGAGGCGGCCTCGTCCTTTTTTACCGTCTCTTTTAATTCCAGCACGCGGAATTTTACCGAGCCGTTCTGAAAGAACAGCTCTACCACGTCGCCCTGCTTTACGCGGTAGGCGGGCTTTACCTCTCGCCCGTTTACGTAAATTTTTCCGGCTGCGGCGGCTTCCTGCGCCACGGTGCGGCGCTTTAAAATGCGCGCCACTTTTAAAAATTTGTCGATCCGCATCTTTTTTTCCCGAATTTCCAAAAAAAAGAATTTTTCCGCGCAAAAGGGGTTGACATCTTTCCGCGCGGGGGGTATAATAACATACTGTATCATTATGTTTAGAATGCGTTTTTGCGCCGTTTTTCGTCGCTGCGCACGCATTCTGCGGACATTTCGCCGCTTGCTCCTTATATTATACCGCACTTTGGCGCGCTTGTAAAGGGGCAAAAGAAGAATTTAAGAAACATTTCGATTTTTATCGATGAAAAGATATACTCGGTAGATCGTCAATGAAAAATAACGAAGCAAAGGAGTATATTGTCGGATGAACTTACCCATTCAACGGTACGGAAAGACGGAGAGACGGAAATTCGGGAAGATCAACGAAGTCATCGATATTCCCAACCTCGTCGAGATCCAAAAGGAAAGTTACGATTCCTTTATCGGCGAAGGCATTTCGGAGATCTTTGAAGACTATTCGCCCATTACCGATTTTTCCGATCATTTCGAGCTTCACTTTTTGAGTCATGAATTCGGGGATACCCCCAAGTACGACGAAAAAGAGTGCCGCAACCGCGACGCGACGTATGCGCTGCCCCTTCGCGTAAAGGTCCGTCTCGTCAACAAGGTCAAGGACGAGATCATCGACTCCGTCGTCTTTATGGGCGATTTTCCCCTGATGACGGAGAACGGATCCTTTATCATCAACGGTGCGGAGCGCGTCATCGTGTCGCAGCTCGTTCGCTCGCCCGGCGTAAACAACGTGGCCGAGACGGACAAGACGGGCAAAAAGATCTACGAAACGACGGTCATTCCCAACCGCGGCGCGTGGCTGGAATTCAAGCAGGATCCGCAGGGCGTCTTGTGGGTAAGCGTCGACAGAAAGCGCAAGCTGACGGCGACGGTGCTTTTGCGCGCCCTGGGGTATGGGTCGAACCGCGCCCTTGAAGAGCTGTTCGGCGACAACAAAATGATCCGCGCTACCATCGAGCGCGACGAAAAGGACACGCCGCCCATCAAATCGGAGTCGGACGGCCTGATCGCGCTGTATCGTCGTCTTCGTCCCGGCGAAGTGCCCACCGAAGATTCGGTGCGCCAGCACCTCAACAACCTCTTCTTCGATCCGCGCCGTTACGACGTGGTAAAGGTGGGGCGCTACAAATTCAACAAAAAGCTCAATCTGGCGTACCGTTTGCCCGGCTGCCGCATGGCGGACGATATCTTCCATCCCGAGACGGGCGAATTGCTTGCTTCGAAGGGGGAGGTCGTCTCCGAGGAGCAGGCGCGCGCCATCCAGAACGCCGGCATCGGCGAGGTGTTTGTGCTGGTAAACGATCCCGTGGACGGCGAGATCCGCCATAAGATCGTCTCCAACAACACCGTCGATTTCTCCGCCGTCTCCGAAAAGGATCCCAAGGCGTTCGGCCTGTTAAAGACCATTTATTATCCAAACTACGTCTTCAGTAAAAAGATCGCCGCCGCCTGCGAGACGATGAGCGTGGAAGAGGTTGCCGAGCAGTACCTCGACGAGATCAACGCCGTCTACTTCACGCGCGAGACCGCGCCCGAGGCGGACGAAAAGCAGGAAGAAAAGAAGAATCGCGAAAAGCGCAAGGATAACCGCATCAAGTTTGTAACGGCGTGCAAGCTGTTCCACGAGCTTTTAAGCCGTCCCGACGACATTGCGGAGCAGCAGGTGGATCTTGCCGCCGAGGCCCGCGTGATGGGCGTCACCCCCGAGGAGAAAAAGACGATCAAGCCCTTGGTGGAAAAGCTCAATCACAAGTGCATCACGGTGGATGATATCGTGGCCGCCGTTTCCACCAACCTCGATCTGCAATACGGCATCGGTACCATCGACGAGATCGACCATTTGGGCAACCGCCGCGTGCGTTCTGTGGGCGAGCTGCTGCAAAATCAGCTGCGCATCGGCATGGCGCGCCTCGAGCGCCTCATCAAAGAGCGCATGGCCACCGCGGATCCCATGGACGTCACGCCCTCGTCGCTCATCAACGTGCGGCCCATTTCGGCGGTCATCCGTGAATTTTTCGGCTCGTCGCAGCTGTCGCAGTTCATGGATCAGACCAACCCCATTGCGGAACTTACGCACAAGCGCAAGCTTTCCGCGCTCGGCCCGGGCGGCCTGAACCGCGACCGCGCCACGTTCGAAGTGCGCGACGTGCACCACTCGCATTACGGGCGCATGTGCCCGATCGAGACGCCCGAAGGTCAGAACATCGGCCTTATTTCGTCGCTGGCGACCTTCTCCAAAGTCAACGAATTCGGCTTTATCATGTCGCCCTACCGTAAGGTAGACCGGGCGACGGGCGTAGTGACCGATCATGTAGACTATCTTACGGCGGACGAAGAGGACCGCTATGTCGTGGCGCAGGCTAACGAGCCGCTGGACGACGAAGGTCGCTTCGTCAACGAGCGCGTCGGCTGCCGCTATAAAGAGCTGATCACCGAAATGCCGCGCGAGCGCATCGACTATATGGACGTAAGTCCCAAACAGCTCGTCTCGGTGGCGACGGCGCTGATCCCCTTCCTGGAGAACGACGACACCAACCGCGCTCTGATGGGGTCGAACATGCAGCGTCAGGCGGTGCCGCTGTTAAAGACGGAACCCGCCATTGTCGCCACGGGCATCGAAGAGGCCATTGCGCGCGACTCCGGCGTTATGGTGCGCGCCAAAGAGGCGGGCGTCGCCGTGGGCGTCGCTTCCGATATGATCAGGATCCGCGAGGACAGCGGGTTTATTGCGGAATATCCCTTAAAGAAGTTCGAACGCTCCAACCAGGGGACCTGCCTCAATCAGCGTCCGATTATTTCTACGGGTGACCGCGTGCAAAAGGGCGAAGTGATCGCCGACGGTCCCTCCACCAACAACGGCGAGCTTGCGCTGGGCAAAAATATCCTGGTCGGCTTTATGGAGTGGGAGGGCTATAACTACGAGGACGCCATCCTCATCTCCGAAAAACTGGTGCAGGACGACGTGTTCACCTCCATCCACATTGAGGAGCACGAGACGGAGGCGCGCGATACCAAGCTGGGCGAAGAGGAGATCACGCGCGACATCCCCAACGTCGGCGACGACGCGTTAAAGGACCTTGACGAAAACGGCATCGTGCGCATCGGCGCCGAGGTGGGCAGCAACGATATCCTCGTCGGCAAAGTGACGCCAAAGGGCGAAACGGAGCTTACGCCGGAGGAGCGTCTGCTGCGCGCCATTTTCGGCGAAAAATCGCGCGAGGTGCGCGATACGTCCCTGCGCGTTCCCCACGGCGAGGGCGGCATTGTCGTCGACGTTAAAATTTTTACGCGGGAGAACAAAGACGAGCTTTCGCCCGGCGTCAACAAGCTGGTGCGCGTGTATATCGCACAAAAGCGTAAGATCCAGGTGGGCGACAAAATGGCCGGCCGTCACGGCAACAAGGGCGTCATCTCGCGCGTGCTGCCGCAGAGCGATATGCCCTTCCTGCCCGACGGCACGCCGCTGCAGATCCTGCTCAATCCCCTGGGCGTTCCTTCGCGTATGAACATCGGTCAGGTGCTGGAAGTGCACCTGGGGTATGTGTGCCGCCAGCTGGGCTGGAAGATCGCCACGCCCGTATTCGACGGCGCCACGGAGAGCGATATCGAGCAGTTGTTCAAAGAGAACAACCTGTATAACCCCGAAGGCAAGGTAGACGGCAAGTTCCAGGTATTCGACGGCAGAACGGGCGAGCCTTTTGAAAACCGCGTTACCATCGGCATCATGTATATGATCAAGCTGATCCACCTGGTCGACGACAAGATCCACGCGCGTTCCATCGGTCCCTATTCCATGGTCACGCAGCAGCCTTTGGGCGGCAAGGCGCAGTTCGGCGGCCAGCGCTTCGGCGAAATGGAAGTCTGGGCGTTGGAGGCATACGGCGCGGCGCACATCCTGCAGGAGATCCTCACCGTAAAGTCGGACGATATCGTGGGACGCGTCAAGACATACGAGAGCATCGTAAAGGGCAACAACATTTCCGAGCCCGGCATTCCCGAGGCGTTCAAGGTGCTGTTAAAAGAATTGCAGTCGCTGGCGCTCGACGTAAAGGTGCTTACCGAAAACAACGACGAGCTGGTGATCCGCGAATTTGACGACGAGGACGACCGTGACACCCGCCGCGACGACAGACGCGACGTAGAACAGGATTTCGACTTCGGTATCCCCGACGAGGACGAAGAGGAGGAAAATATCGGCTCCATCTTCGACGAGGCGGGCGACGACGAAGACTTTGTATCGGGCGACTTGTTCCGTTCGGACGACGAGGCGGAGGAGGACGACATGTCCGACGTGGACGACGACTTCTCCTTCGGCAATCTCTTCGGCGACGACGAGACGGAAGAGGACGAGGAGAGCGCGAGCGACCTCTTCGACGACAAGGACGACGAATAATCGGAGGGAGAGAGGGATATGTACGAATTAAACGATTTCAATTCCATTCAGATCAGCATTGCGTCTCCCGAAAAGATCAGGGAATGGTCGTACGGCGAGGTCACCAAGCCGGAGACCATCAACTACCGCACGCAGAAACCCGAGCGGGACGGTCTGTTCTGCGAAAAGATCTTTGGCCCCACCAAGGATTGGGAGTGCCATTGCGGCAAATACAAGCGCATCCGCTATAAGGGCATCGTCTGCGAAAAGTGCGGCGTAGAGGTAACGCGCGCCAAGGTCCGCCGCGAGCGCATGGGCCATATCGAACTGGCCGCGCCCGTTTCGCACATCTGGTATTTCCGCGGCGTGCCCAGCAAGATCGGCCTGTTGCTGGATATGGGCCCTAAGGCGCTGGAACAGGTCATCTATTTTGCGGCATATACGGTGCTCGACGCGGGCTATCTGAACAAGGTGACCGTGCTGCTGCACGACGGCGACATGCTCGGCAAGTCCGGCACGGTCGCGGCCGTCGTCGGCATGAGCGAGGTCAGGGAGGTCGCAGTCATTTCCGCCAAAGACGAAGCCAAGGCCGAGTATGCAAAGCTGTTGGCGGCAGAGCATGCGGCGGAGGAATCGCTGCTCTCTTCCGCACGCGAACTCAACGACCTTGCCGACCGCTCGGCCGCCGCGCAAAAGACGGCGGACGAGGCGCGCGTCATGCTGCAGGCGATGCGCGCGGGCGCGGTATATGATATGTATTCCATGAAGGAGCGCGCGTCGGGCGACGAAAAGTCGTATGTCATCTTCCGGCGCCGTGCAAAACTGGTGCGCGAGGAGGCCTGCGGCGACGAGGAGGCTGCCAAGGCCTGCGTTGCCCGCATGGAAGAGGAGAGCATCTCGTATAAGCAGGTCATCAACGATAAAAAGCTGCGCGAACTCGAAGAGTCGCTGGGCGAAAGCGACGCCACCGGCCTGAAGGTGGGCATGGGCGCCGAAGCCATCCGCGAACTGCTGATGGCAGTGGACCTCGAAAAGGAGAGCGCCGCCGCCAAGGAGATCATCGAAAGCAATTCCACCGGTCCCAAGCGCGTAAAGGCGATCAAGCGCATCGAGATCATCGAGGCCTTCCGCAAGAGCGGCAACCGTCCCGAGTGGATGGTGCTCACCGTGCTGCCCGTTATCCCGCCCGATCTGCGCCCTATGGTGCAGCTGGACGGCGGCAGATTCGCCTCGTCCGATCTGAACGATCTGTATCGCCGCGTCATCAACCGTAATAACCGCTTAAAGCGTATGATCGAGCTGGGCGCGCCCGAAATGATCATCAAAAACGAAAAGCGCATGCTGCAGGAGGCGGTGGACGCCCTGATCGATAACGGCCGCCGCGGCAAACCGCTGTCCGGACCCTCCAACCGCGAGTTGAAGTCGCTCTCCGGCCTGCTGCGCGGAAAGCAAGGGCGCTTCCGTCAGAACCTTTTGGGAAAGCGCGTCGACTATTCCGGCCGTTCGGTCATCGTCGTCGGGCCCGAGCTGAAAATTTACCAGTGCGGTCTGCCCAAAGAGATGGCGATCGAGCTGTTCAAGCCGTTTGTCATGAAGCGGCTGGTCGAGACCAACAAGTGCCACAACATCAAGAGCGCTAAGCGCACGGTGGAAAAGGGCAAAGATTTTGTATGGGACGTGTTGGAAGAGGTGATCAAAGAGCACCCCGTGCTGCTGAACCGTGCGCCCACGCTGCACCGTCTCTCTATCCAGGCGTTCGAGCCCATTCTGATCGAGGGGCGTGCCATCAAGATCAGCCCGCTCGTCTGCGGCCCGTTCAACGCCGACTTTGACGGCGACCAAATGGCCGTGCACCTGCCGCTCTCCATCGAGGCGCAGGCCGAAGCGCGCTTTCTGATGCTCTCCGCCAACAACATCTTAAAGCTGGCGGACGGCAAGTCGGTCATGAGCCCCACGCAGGATATGATCATCG
>CALVPS010000012.1 GCA_944354035.1 uncultured Clostridia bacterium
TCCCGAATCCGTCAACGGCATCAACCTGTATGCGTATTGCGGCAATAACCCCGTCATGGGTTATGATCCGGATGGGACATGGGATTGGCTGCGTGCGATTGCCGTTGTGGCGCTTGCGGTTGTCGCAGTAGCTGCAGTGGCCGCCATTACAGTTGCAACCGGTGGCTCCGCGGCGCCAGTAATAGCAGGAGCAGTGATTGGAGGGCTATCAAATACTGCTATATCGGCAGGAGTGCAATACGCGACCACCGGAACAGTGGATCCAACACAACTACTGGTAGATGCTTCTATCGGAATGGTTACAGGTGCTTTTGGGGGATCTGCCATTGGAAAAGTTGGCATGGCTGCAGCAAATGGCATCACTGACTTTGCAGGGAGCATCGCCAGCGACTGGGTTGCCGGAGAAGAAACCATTGACTGGACACGGGCTGGTGTTGCGGCAGGCATGAGTTTTGTTACAGGATTCTTATCTGGTGGCGGAGCACAACGCGGTAAATTATCGGCACGGAAAAATGCACTTGCAACGAGAAGATCTATTCAATCAAAAGGAGTAAAAGGCTACGGCAATGCGTCCCGCTATCGTTTTGGGCTTAATTCAAACAAACGGCATTTACAAAGAGTTACACAAGAACTAAACCGTGAATCCATTGCAGAAATTGTTTTGGGTCTTCCAGATGCCTTGTGGATTTCAGGACATCAGGCGTTAGCGTTCTCTGGATGGTAATTGAAATGAAAGAAATTTTGTTTTTTGTGATTGGGATTTTTTCTCTCCAAATTCTCTATTTTTTAGTAAAATATTTTTTAAAAAAATTTCTCTCAAAAAAAGGGCTTCCTTCTCCACGCGATGCGCACAAAAATACTGTACAATTTCCGTTATCCTACAAAATTTATATGGCAATATGTGGACTGGCATTTATCTTCTTTGGTATACTTTGCATCTTCGTACACGAGTCAGACACCTCATGGGAGGAAATTGTGACTGCCTGCTCTATTTTTTGTGGCTTAGGAGTTTTTTCGCTTGGTTGTTCTTGCGTTTGGACGCTGTGGAAGGTCACGTTTGATGAAAATGGATTTACTTATCGCAACTATGTTGGCAGAAAGAGGACATATTCATTTGCAGAAGTCAAAATTTGGGAACACCCTCGCGGTGCTAAATGGTTTTTTCTCAAAGACGGTAAAAAAATCTTATGTATTTCTTATTTCGTGACCAACGGTGATGCTTTGGAAGAGGCTTATTACAAATCACAAAAATCACTACCATAATGCCATAATTTATTATGCAATTAAAGCATTCGGATTTTCCGAATGCTTTAATTTTTTACGATTTGGCCGTTTCCCAAATGAAACCAGTCAAATTGGGCACAAAGTAGTATGAATTGTACGCCCTTACGGGCAAAGAAAATAAAAATATCGGATAATACTGTTATTGCCTCGCCCGGAGTGATAATAACATGCCGTTACCGATATTTTCAGAAAGATTAAAGGACCTTATGCTGATAGAGGGTGTCAGTCAACATATACTTTCCTCCGCGGCAAACAGGAGATACCTAAGCGTTTTTTGCGGCGCTCCCGCACAAATACGGTATATGGCTGCGGAAGTCCGCCAAAAAGCGCGGCGGACCCGCATCCGCTCCGCTTTTACCTTCTCGGCCGCGCCCTTATACGCCGTACTGTGCGCGATAGGCGCGCATGGCGGCAAGGTGCTCCTTCCCCTCGATCACGCCCTGCTCGATCGCATCGATAATGTCCTGCATCGTAACGATGGAATACACCTTTACGCCGAACGCGTCGTACGCCTCCTGCACGGCGGATGTATCGCCCGTGCCCCGCTCCTGACGGTCGACCGAAATGATCATGGCAGACACGGTGACATCCGCCTCCCCGCGGATCTTCGGCAGGATCTCGCGCAGGGCCTTGCCGGAAGTCATGACGTCCTCGATAATGGCCACCTTGTCGCCCGCCGCAAGCGGCTGCCCCACGAACATGCCGCCCTCGCCGTGGTCCTTGGCCTCCTTGCGGTCGAAGCAGAAACCCACGTCTTTCCCGTGGTTTTTGGCGAGCGCGATGGCGGTTGCGACGGCAAGCGGGATGCCTTTGTAGGCGGGGCCGATCAGCGTTTTGGCGTCGACCCCGTGCTCCAAAAAGCACTCCGCGTAATATTCGCCCAGGGCCGCGATCTGCGTGCCCGTGCGATACTTGCCCGCATTGATAAAGTAGGGCGCCCTTCGACCGCTCTTTAATGTGAAGTCTCCGAATAGGAGCACCTCGTTTTCAACCATAAACTTAATAAAGCGCTGCTTGTACGTTAACATGTTCCCCTCTCCTTTTCATTGAGTTTCAGCGTATTGACAAGATCGCCGACCGCGGCGACGCCATGCGTGTCGCACCACTCGTTTATGCCGGCGATGATCTTGGGACAGGCGCGCGTATCGGTAAAGTTTTGCGTGCCCACCTGCACCGCAACGGCGCCCGCCATCATAAATTCGATCGCATCCTCCGCGCAGGAGATCCCCCCCATGCCCACAACGGGGATCGAAACGGCATGCGCCGCCTCGTACACCATGCGCAGGGCAATGGGCTTGATGCCTGCGCCCGAAACGCCGCCCGTATTGTTGGCCAGCACGGGACGGCGACGCTCGATATCGACGGCCATGCCCGTAAACGTATTGACCAGCGAGAGGCAGTCGGCCCCGCCCCGTTCCGCCGCCCGCGCGTTGGCCGGGATGCTCTCTACATTGGGTGAGAGCTTAACCATAAGCGGCGTCTTCGTCAACTGTTTGCGCACGCGCGCCGTGATCTCGCAAATGGCCTCCGGGCGGATGCCGAACGCCATGCCGCCGCACGTTACGTTGGGGCAGGAGATGTTCAGCTCCACCATGTCGACCAACCCGTCCAGGCGCGCGCAGACGGCCTCGTAATCTTCGTACGTTCTGCCCACTACGTTGGCGATGACGCGCGTCTTTTGTTTCAGCCACGGCAGGTCTTCGGCCAAAAACGCCTCCACACCGGGATTTTGCAGGCCGACGGCGTTTAAAATAACGCCGCGGCTTTCGGCGATGCGCGGCACGGGATTGCCCGCCCACGGAACGGAGGCTATGCCCTTGGTGGCCACGCCGCCCAGGCAGGAAATATCGTAAATTTCGTCGAACTCGCGCCCGAACCCAAAGGTCCCGGACGCCGCAATAACGGGATTTTTTAACCGGATCCCGCACAGATCGATATGCAGATCAGCCATGTCATTCTCCTTGGCAGTCGGCGCCGTACGCCTCCGCCCTGCGGGAGATATCCCGCGCCGCAGCGCGGACGTCGGCCACGCCGTAGAGCGTAACGCGCCTGCCGCCGCGCAATAAAAGTTTCAGCGTTCCGAACGGCAGCGCGCCGCCAAACACCGTTTCGCCATACGCCCGCGCACCGACGACTTCACGGAGCGCGATCGCACCGCCCTTGCCGTACAACACGCCGCCCTCTTCCGCAAGCATTTCCCGCGGCTGAAGGCAATACGCCGCAAGGCGGATACCGTTAAAAACAAGCCAGGCCGCCAGCGCGCAGGCGAACACGATGCAGCACACCGCGCCGGCAATTTTTTCCCGCCCGAAGGCATCGTGCGCCAGCACGCCCAAAAGGGCGATCAACCCCATCGAAAACACCAGCCAAAAGAGGTACCACGCGCACGCGCGGCCGTCTTTTTTTGCGATCGCCGTGCGCGCCATTACAGCTCCACGTCGCCGATCTCGAACACCGGGCCGTCCTTGCAGACACGGGCGTGCGCGCCGCCCGTCCTATTGCATACGCACACCAGACAGGCGCCGATACCGCAGCCCATGCGCTCTTCCAGCGAAACGTACACGGGAATGCCCCTTCCGCTCATGGCACTCTTTAATGCGCGCAGCATGGGCGTGGGGCCGCAGGCGAACACCGCGTCGGGCTTCACCTCGTCCAGCTCCGACATAAACGCCTGTACGCTTGTGCCGTGGAACCCCACGCTCCCGTCGTCCGTCGCCAGCGTAAGGTGATCGGCGCGCTGCATTTCGTACTCCATGCACAGCGCCGCGCGGTTGCGGAAGCCCATGTAGGCATAGATCTCCTTTTTGCCCGCGCAGGCGCGGATGAGCGAAATGAGCGGAAAGATCCCCACGCCGCCGCCCACGACGGCGATGCGCTTTTCGTCCGGGGCCACAAAAAATCCGTTCCCGAGGGGAAGCAGCACCGAAAGTTTTTCGCCCGCCTTATAGTCGCGCGCCAGCGAACGGGTGCCGCTGCCGCGCACCTGGTAACACACGGTGACGCGCTCGCCCGCCGCCTGGCATACGGCGATAGGTCTGCGCAGCGGAAAGCCGACCAGCCCGATCATGCAAAACTGCCCGGGCCGCACGACCGTTTCTTCGTCCGCCGCAAAGGTGAGCGAATAGATCCCGTCGGCAATACGCTTGTTTTCGAGCACGGTGGCCACTATTTCACGCATATTTCCCCCAATACGGACGCCAGGTCCGCCTGCATGGCAAGGCAGGCCGCGCGAGCCGCCTCGTAATACGTTCCGCCCCGTTTTTTATAGGCGCAGAGGATCCCGCGCGAATTGTTGACGATGCCGCCCATCCCCTGCCCGGAAAAGCAGTTTTTCAGCATTTCGGCATTGCCGCCCTGCGCGCCGTACCCGGGGATGAGAAAGAAGGTGTGCGGCAGCCGCCTGCGCAGCACGGCCGCCTCGGCGGGATGAGTCGCGCCGACTACGGCGCCTACGGCCGAATAGCCGTACTTTCCCACCGTATCCTCCCCCCATGCGGCCACCATGTCGCCCATACACTCGTACACGGTGCGCCCGTCCGTCAGCGTCAGATCCTGCAGCTCGGACGACGAGGGATTGCTGGTCTTGACCAGCACGAAGATCCCCTTGTCGTGCGCCTTGCAGGCCTCGACAAAGGGCGTTATCCCGTCCGACCCCAAATAGCCGTTCACCGTTAAAAAATCACTGGGAAAATCGGCGCGCGGCAAACGGAGCGAAACGCCGCTTTCTTCCTTTGCGCCCAAAAACGCATTGGCGTAGCGTGCCGCCGTGGCGCCGATATCGTTGCGCTTGGCGTCGGTGATCACGACCAGGCCGCGCGCCTTGGCGTACTTTATCGTCTTTTCAAACGCCATAACGCCGTACGGTCCCAGCTCTTCGTAATAGGCGATCTGCACCTTAACGGCGGGCACAATATCGTACACGCTGTCGATGATATTCCGATTGAACGCAAACACCATTTGCGCCGCGCGGCGAAAATACAGCCGGCTGCGCACCTCGGGCGCGGCGCGGTCGTACACCTCTTCCAGTTCCCGCTGCATCTCCTCCGGAAGATATTCAAGCGCGGTATCCAGCCCCACGCAGGTGGGGTTTTGCGTTGCAATGATTTTTTCGATGAGTGTATCGACGATCATATGGTCTCCTCGTATTTGATCTCCCCGTCCACGACGGTATATTTTACCCTTCCGTACACTTCACGGCCGACAAACGGCGTGTTTTTCCCCTTGGAAACAAACGCCGCGGGGTCGATGGTCCAGCGCGCGTTCAGATCGACTACCGTAAGATCGGCGGGCATCCCCTCCCGAATGACGCCGCCCGGAAGAGACAGGATCCCGGCGGGCGCGCCGCTCATTTTTTGCGCAAGTTCGCAGAGCGTGAGCACGCCGCTGCGCACCAGCATGGTATACGACAGGGCAAACGAGGTCTCCAATCCGCTTATGCCGAACGCCGCCAGGTCATACTCCACGTTTTTGTCGTCGAAGTGATGAGGCGCGTGGTCTGTGACGATGCAGTCGAGCGTACCGTCTTTCAACCCCTCTAGGATCGCAAGGCGGTCGCGCTCTTCGCGCAGGGGAGGATTGACCTTGGTGTTGGTATCGAACGAGGCGATCGCCGCGTCCGTCAGCGTAAAGTAGTGCGGACAGGTCTCGGCCGTCACCTCTACGCCGCGCGCCTTGGCCTCGCGGATGAGCTGTACGCCGCTGTAAGTGGATACGTGACAGATGTGCACGGGCAGCGAAAGGCTTTCGGCCAGGCAGATCTCGCGGGCGATCATGCAGTCCTCCGCGGCGCGCAGGCTCCCCTTTAACCCGGTCAGCGTGGAGTAATATCCTTCGTTGACCACGCCGCCGTCCACAAGAGAGGCGTCTTCGCAGTGGCACAGGCACTTTAAGCCGAAGTCCGCCGCGTACTGCATGGCGTTTGCCATCAGTTTGGAGGAGGCCACGCTCTTCCCGTCCTCGGAGAGCGCCACCGCGCCCGCCGCCTTCATGGCGCCGATGGCGGCAAGCGTTTTGCCCTCCTGGCCCTCGGTGATCGCGCCGACGGGATGCACCTTGCACAGGCCCACCTGCCGTGCACGGTGCTTTATATAGGTGACGACCACCTTGTTGTCGATCGCGGGCCGCGTGTTTGGCATGCAGCAGATCTGCGTGAAGCCGCCTTTTACGGCGGCGCGGCTGCCGCTTTCGATGTCCTCTTTTTTTTCAAACCCGGGCTCGCGCAAATGCACGTGCATGTCGATCAGCCCCGGGAACACGGTAAGTCCCGTACAGTCGATCCCCTCGCCCGCGATGCGCGGAGCGATCTCGGCGATCGTGCCGCCCTCTGTACGGATATCCGCCTTTTTTACGCCGTCGCAGAATACGACGTCGGCATGTTTTAATATCATAACGCGCTCCTTCCTGTATACGTTCCGACCGCGGACGCGCCGCAGCCACGCTAAATTTCCTGTTTGGTGAGGAGGAACAGGATGGCCATTCTGACCGCTATGCCCGATAACACCTGTTCCTCGATGCGAGACGTTTCACCGTCGATGAGGGTGCTGGTAAGCTCTACGCCGCGGTTGACGGGGCCGGGATGCATGACCAGCGCGCCCGGCTTGGCGCATCGCATGACCTCCTCGTTCACGCCGTAAAATTTGGCATATTCGCCCAGCGAAGGAAAGTTCCCCGCATGCTGGCGCTCCAATTGGATGCGCAGCCCCATTACGACGTCGGCGCCCTCCGCCGCCTCCTCGCGCGAGCGGCACACTACGGCGCCCATGCGGCCGATCTCCGACGGGATAAGGGTGCGCGGCGCATACATTCTGACCGTGGCACCCAGCTTTGTAAGCCCGAACAGGTTGCTCTTTGCCACGCGCGAATGGCGGATATCGCCCAGAATGGCGACGGTAAGTCCCTGCAGGGAGCCGAAATTTTCGCGCATGGTCAGCATATCCAAAAGCGCCTGCGAGGGGTGCTCGTTCATGCCGTCGCCCGCGTTCACCACGTGCGCCTGTACCGTTTTGGCAAGCAGCGCGGGCGCGCCGCCCATGGGATGGCGGATCACGATGACGTCGTTCTTCATGGCGTCCAGCGTCTTGCCCGTATCCACCAGCGTCTCGCCCTTCTGAACGGAAGAGGACGAGGCGGAAATGTTGACCACGTGCGCCCCCATGTACTTGGCGGCCAGTTCAAAACTGCAGCGCGTACGCGTGCTGTTTTCGTAAAAGAGCGTGGTGACCGACTTGCCCTGCAAGTGCGGCAGGCGCTTTATGTTTTGCTTCAACAGCTTTTTCATGCTCATTCCGACCGTTAAAATTTCGTCGATCTCTTCGGCCGAGAGCTCGTAAAGCCCCAAAACGTCCTTATGTTTCAGCATGCTGTCTCCTTGTTATGGTCAGCGAATCTTCGCCGTGGCCAAGTTCCGTAAAACGTACGTTAATGTATTCCCGGCGCGACGTGGGTACGTTTTTTCCCACAAAATCGGCACGGACGGGCAGCTCCCGCCCGCCGCGGTCCACCAGCACCAGCAACTCTGTTTTGGCAGGCCGCCCTATGCGGAACAGCGCCTCTATGCCCGCCACCGCGCTGCGGCCGGTGTGAAGCACGTCGTCGCACAGTACCACCGTCTTTTGTTCGAGCGAAAATCCAAGCTCGTTTTTTTCGGCGTCCGGCAAAATAAACGCCGACACAAGATCGTCGCGCGTCATGCCGATATCCAGCCCCGCGCAGGGCACGTTGCCCCGCCCCGAGGCGGCGATCGCGGCGGCAATGCGGCGCGCCACGATTTCGCCGCCCCGCTTTACTCCCACGAGCACGACGTTTTGTAGCCCCTCGTTGCGCTCTTCGATCTCGTGCGAAAGGCGCACGATCGTGCGACGCATCCCCTCCGCGTCCATAATTACAGGCTGCATGACATTTCCCTCTGCGCGGCGCGCAAAAACGGTCTTGCGGCATGCCGCAAGACCGTTTTTTCCGTCGTAACGTACAAAAGCGAGGCGTCTTGTCGGCATCGCAGTGCCGCTCTTAAAGAACTGCCGTTATTATAGCACATTTGCATAAAAATGTAAAGGCTTTCAAAAAATTTGCACCAGCGAAAATTTGACCTTGTCGCATGAAGTAAGGTAATACTCGATCCCCGCCTTTTCGCAGCGGACGGGAAAATACCCGCCGCCGTGCAGGTGCCCGAACACCACTTTGTCGACGCGGTTCTCCTCGAACAGGCCGGTGAACAACGTATCTTCGCGCTTTACGTTAAAGGGCGGATAGTGAATGAGGGCGATCAGTCTATCCCCCTCTTCGCGCACCTTTTTCACCTCCTGAAACGCAAGGCGGAAGCGCTCGGCCTCGCGCAGGTACAGCGCATGATCGTGGTCGGTATAATCGGCGCTGCCGGGACAGGTCCACCCGCGCGATCCGGCGACGATGACGTCGCCGATCTTTACGCAGTCGTTCTGCAGAAAGGTGAACGACGGATCGGGCGCGGCGGCGCGCACGCGCGTAATGCCGTTCCACCAATAGTCGTGATTGCCGCGGATCAGTACCTTTTTCCCGGGGAGCGGCGCAAGAGCGGCGACGTCGTACATGCCCTCGGCAAGTTTCATCCCCCACGACGTATCGCCGCCGATCAGCACAATATCGTCGTCCGATACCTTTGCGCGCCAATCGGCCTTTATTTTTTCGAAGTGCCCCTCCCAGCCCGGACCAAAGATATCCATCGGCTTCTGCTTTACGCCGGAGAGGTGCAGATCGCTGATCGCAAACACCTTCATGCGGGATATTATATCACATTTTGCGCGCAAACGCAATGCTTTCGCCGCGGCAGAAACAAAATCGCCCGTTGAGCTCCCCCCGCCGCCGCCATATACCCTCTTTAAAGTTCCTTGGGAGCGTTGAAGGAGGCAGGAAAAAGGCGCGGGCGCCCCTGCCCCGCGGCACAAAAGGAAGCATGCGCGCCGCCCCTCTTGCCAAATCTTTTGTTAAGGGACGGCGGCAAGCAACACACGGAGAGATGAAAGACGGACGCACCGGTCTTACGGCCGCTGCGAACATCAAAAAAGCGCGCCGCGGCGCGCTTTTTATATCAACCTATATTTAACGATCTTCCATGGGCTCGGCCGCGGCCGTTTTGCCCGCCGCGATCGCACAGCGCAGCGGTCTTGCCCAGCGCTCCGGCCAAAACGCGTTAAAACGCAGGTTGCGGCGGTCGGTGACCAGCAGAATGCTGCGCGTAAAAAAGGGAACGCCGATCTTTTTCACCTCGTAAATATCGGCAAGCGGGATATCGATGGAAATAAATTCCCCCGCCGACAGGTCGGCGTCGAAATGAAAGCGGCGGTCGGTCAAATACCCGTCGCCGGGCACAAAGTGATTATACCCGCCCGTCGTGCTGTAATCCATCATCCCCTTTTTCAGCAGCGTCTCGCCCGATTTTAAATGAAAGCGCGCCTGTTTTGCCTTGCTCATGTTCTTCTCCTTGTATAAGACGTTCCGACACGGCCTCCGCGCCGCCGCTTATGACCGCCGTCTATTGCAACAAAGTAAAATCCGTCGTCTTCGCGAACTCGGCCGTCAGCCGCACCGTCTGCCCGTTGCGTGAAACGGTCAGCTCCACCCGGTCGCCCAAACGGACGCAGATCAGAAGATTGGTCAACTTATGCATGCGCGTAACGCTTACCGAACGCACCGTCTGCCCGCTGCGCACGATCGCGGCGGAGAGAACGGTATCGCCGACATCCAGGCCCGCCCGCGCGGCGACGCTGCCGATGGCGACCGAACCGACGACGACCTGTTCTTCGATGTACGTCTTACCCGTGTCCTCGTCGTACACCCCGTGGCTGTCCGCCGTAAGCGTGGAAATGCCAAAGTAGGCGCGCACCACGCCGCGCTCGGAGGCGTTATCGCAGATGTTCTGCGCCAGCGCCAGCGCCAGGTTGGAGTGGATGGCATAGCTGAATCCCACAACGCCCTCCCGCTCGGAGCGCGCCGAAACGATCCCCACCAGGCGGCCGCGCGCGTCGAACAGACCGCCGCCCGAATTGCCGTGATTGGTAGCCGCATCCGTGCGCATGCACAGCAGCCGCACCGTGCCCGCGCCGTCGGCGCTCTCCACATAGGCGTACTCCGTCTCCACCGAGATCACGCCGCTCGTCACCGAAATGCCCACGCCGTCCGCGTTGCCGATGGCGTACACCGCCTGCCCGGCCGTCACCGAATCGGAATCGGCCCCCACGGCCTCCTGCGCGCTGCTCTCGCGCAGAACGACGCTGTCCTCCACCCGCAGCACCGCGATGTCATACTCCATGGCACCGCCCACATACGAGGCGGAAATGCCGCGCGAGGCGACTTCGCCGCCGTATAGGTAGACCTCGATAGAGTCGCTGATCGTCATGCCCATGCGCGAAGTTTCGGCCACCACGTGATAGTTGGTCACGATATACGCATCCCCGGCGGCGCGGTCTAAATCGAAAATGACGCCAGAACCGAGCGACGTATCCGTTTCAACGGCGACCACGCTGTTTACGGCGTATTGGATGCCGTAGGTCGGATCCTGTTCCTCTGCGCCGAGCGCCTGTAAAAACTCGTAGAATGTACCCGTAAAACTGCCGTCCGCCACCGCCTCGTCGTACAGCTGCCGCTCGTGCGTGGCAGGCGTATCCTGCGAGGCAAGAAAACTTTCGGGCGAGCCGTAGTCGCCCTCCTGTGTGGCGACCGACGACGGGAAGGTCTGATCGGAGCCGAGCGAAGGAAACAGCCCGCAGGCGGTGAGCGCCGTCGCGGCGACCGCCGCGACCGAAAGCGCCGTAACAGCCCATACAAACTTCTTTTTCATTGCGTATCCTCGTATCATCCGCCGTATACCGGCGGATATGCAATGCTATTATATCATATCCGCCGCCGTTTTACAACCGAAAGGAGAACGGAAAAATTCCGTTCTCCTCCCGATTTTTTAAACATGCGGCCGACGCTTACAGATCGTCTGCGTCCTGAACGGGACGCTCGTACGGATCGGACGCGTCCACGCCCGTGTAACTTCCCAGCCGATCGTCCGCGGAGCGCATGCGCGCGCCCCGTTTTAATCCGCCGCCGCGTTTCTGCACGGCGGCCATTACTCGTTGCCGTTGCCGCGGCCGCAGTTTTTTGCGCCCTGTTCGCCCTGCGCGCTCTTGGCGCCCTTGGCGTTCTTTGCGTTCTTGGCGGTCTGCTTTTGTGCATTGCTCGTCTTCTTCATATCGTCTCCTTTGCAAAGGGAAGATGCAGCTCGGTCTCACCCTGCGCGGCCCCGCACAGCGGACAGACGCCAAACGCCTCTTTGCCCGTGTGCATATACCCGCATGCGCCGCAGATCCACAGCATCGGACGCTCTGTCGCATAGAGGGCGCCGTCCTCGAACGCCTCGTGCAGGTACGCAAACAAGATCCGATGATGGCCCTCTACCTTTGCGACCTGTTCGAATTTCAACGCAATTTGCGCAAACCCCTCTTCGCGGGCGACGCCTGCAAACGACGGATACAGCTGTTCCGCCTCCGACTGTTCGTCGATCGCCGCAAAGCGTAAATTTTCGGCGAGCGTGCCCGCATGAAAGGGATAGTGCGCGTCGATATGCACATCGTCGCGGCTGCCCGCATGCCGCAGCAGCAGCTCAAAAAATACTCTTGCGTGATTTGTTTCGTTTTTTGCGATCGTACGAACGGTGTCGGCAAGCGCCGCGTAGCCCTGCTTCATCGCCGCTTTTGCCATAAGTTGATACCGCATGCCCGCCTGACACTCCCCCGCGAACGCTCGCGCAAGGTTCAGGTACGTACGGGTCTTGGTGAAGTCCATGCCATTCCTCCCTTACAAACGCTATTTTGCCCACGGACGGCGCAATTTATACGCATCGGCGTAAGAGAGCTCTCCCTTTTTTACGGCGCAAAAAGAGCGCGCCCCATGGCGCGCTCGCATTCTTATGTGTCTTCCCGATCGGGAGGGTCGGCGGACGGACGAACGCCTTCCGCAGAAGGCTGCCCGGACGAAATCGGCTCTTCCAGCCGATCGCCCAGCGTCTGCGCAAGCGCCTCCAGGCACTCCTCCGGCGCCGACGACTCGCCCGTGACCCAAACGACGTCGCCTTCCGCCAGGCGCCGGCCCCCTTCCGCCACCAGCATCTGCCCGCCGCGCTCCACCGTACAGGCGCGCACGCCCGCCGGCCAAAGGATATCGCGCACGCTCCGGCCCGCCGCCATGCAATTCCCGCGCACGCAAAAGCGCGCCGACACGGGAGACAGAGGCAGCGCGGCCTCCTGTAACTGGTCCTCGAGCAGGCGGTCGTACAGCGGCTGCACGCGCAGCACCGCGCCGATCGCGTAGCCCACGGCGACGCCCGCCACAAGAGGCAGCGCAAAGGCAAAGCTCCAGGTAAGCTCGACCGCCATGACAATGCCCGTCACGGGCGCACGCACCACCGACGTAAAAAACGCCGACATGGCGATAAGGATCAGCGCGTCGGAATAGGCGGGATCCATGCCCATAGCGCGGCAGGCGAGGCTCATCAACGCACCCAGCCCCGCCCCGATCGCCAGCATGGGCACAAACGCGCCGCACGGAACGCCCGCGCCCATATTCACCAGCGTCACCGCAAATTTTAATACGGCCACGATGAGCAGGGTGGCCCACAGCGGCGACGAAAACACCGAAACGACGCCCGAAGCGCCGCTGCCGAGCGACTCGATAAAGGCATGCCCCCCGCCCATGACGTTTACGGTGATAAGCCCCGCCGCACCTGCCAGCAAAAAGGGGATCAGCATCCTGCCCATGCCCTTCCAAAACCCGATCTTCCCGAACAGCTTTTTTACAAGCAGCAGCAAGTAATAAAAGGCCGCGCCCGCCAGCGCGCACACGGCGGCCGTCAGCAATACATATAAATAAAACATCCCGTCGGCAGCGGCGGCGGCCGAAAAGGAAAAGGTCGTAAACACCGCGCCCGTGGACAGCCCCAAAGCCCAGCGCAGCACATTGCGCGTAACGACGGCCGTGATGACGGAAGCAAACGAGCACAAAAATACCTCCGGCGTAAAGCGGCGGTGCCCCTCTTCGAAGGCGAATGCCAGCCCCGTTACGGGCGCGTTGAACGCCACCGCCAGCGCCGCGCAGGCGCCCGCCGTCAGCTCGTAGCGCCGCGCGATGATATTGCGGCGGAACGCGCGTCCCACGCCCGCCCCGCAGGCTCCGCCCATGATCACGCTGGGCCCCTCGGCCCCGGCCGAGAGCCCCATGAACACGGTGAACAGACTGGCCGCAAACATGCCTGTCAGCGTGCGGAACCACGCAAAGCGCATAAGGCCGCGCATGGCGCCCTCCGTCTGCGGGATGCCGCTGCCGCGGATAAACGGCAACGCGCGCAGCGTTCCGCCGATAACGACGGCGCCCAAAAACAGGGCGGCGAACAGCAGCGGGATAAAGGCCGGCTCGCGGCGGAAAAAGTCGTAATACCCGCGCGAAAAGTCCTCTGCCATTTCACAGAGAATGTTGTAAAATGTTATCACAATGCCCGCAAACAACCCCGTCAGTCCGCCCGTAAATACGATCTGCAGGCCGAACCACGCATGTTTGGCAAGGCGTTCCCGTCTCTTCATACCTTTCTCTCGTTAAAATAACTTCCGTACCATTGTAGCACGGACGGCCGCAAAAGTAAAGCGCCGTACGAAGATCGCGCGCAGTTTACGGACCGGGACACGACGCGGCCGTTACGGCGCATGGCGCCCGGAAAAAAGCGCGACGCATGCGCGTTTTCTGCGGGCATGTCTTAAACCGTATGCCCGTTTCCCGCCGCAGACGCGCCGCGCTTTCCGCATAAAAAGAGCCGCGGCATATTGCCGCGGCGATCCGTACCGCCGTGATCGCGCCGCGGCGGACATTGCCCCCGCGGTCTGCTATTCCGCAAACTGCGCATTGTACAGCTGCGCGTAAAAACCCCCTTTTTGCAGCAGTTCTTCGTGCCTGCCCTGTTCGACCACGCGCCCCGCATTCATGACCAGAATGAGGTCGGCGTTCCGGATGGTCGAAAGGCGGTGCGCCACAATAAAGCACGTCCTGCCCTCCATCAGTTTTGCAAAGGCGTCCTGCACCAACCGCTCGGTTCGCGTATCGATATTGCTGGTCGCCTCGTCCAGGATCAGCATGGGCGGACGGCACAACATGATGCGCGCAATGCACAGCAGCTGCTTTTGCCCCTCGCTGAGCGAGCCCTCGGCACCGAGCACGGTATCGTACCCGTGCGGGAGCCTGCGAATAAACGAATGTGCATGCGCGGCCCTGGCGGCGGCGATCATCTCCTCTTCCGTGCAATCGGGCCATCCCATGCAGAGGTTTTCGCGCACGGTGGCACGCTTTAACCAGGTGTCTTGCAGCACCATGCCGTAATTTTGGCGCAGAGAGCGCCGCGTAAGCGTACGCACGTCGTGGCCGTCCACGCAGATGCTGCCCTCGTCCACATCGTAAAAACGCATCAGCAGGTTGATCACCGTGGTCTTACCGCAGCCCGTGGGTCCGACGATCGCCACCCGCCGCCCCGCCGGAACGGACACGGTCAAATTTTTGATGAGCTCGGTCTCCTTGCGATAGGAAAACGCCACGTCGTTCAGCGTCACCGCACCCGCCGCATGGCCCAGGTCGATGCCCCCCTCGTCCGAGGGCTGCTCCTCCTCTTCCTGCAGCGCAAAAATGCGGCCGGCGCAGGCGAGCGCGTTCTGAAATTCCGCCAGCACCTCGGTGATGTCGTTAAAGGGTTTGGTGTACTGGTTGCAATAAAACAGGCTGGTGGTAAGGTTCCCCACGCTGAACGCGCCGCCCGTGGAGATGCACAAAAACGCGCCCGTAACGGCCACCGCCGCATAGACGAGCGAATTGACGAACCGCGTAACGGGGTTGGTGGTGGAAGAATAAAATACCGCCTTCAGCGAACAGGTGCGGAAGCGCTCGTTCTGCTCGTCGAACACCGCGGCGTTGGCCTTTTCGTGCGTGTACGTCTTTACCACCTTTAAATTGCCGATGGCCTCGTCGATAAAGGCCGTCTGCTCGGCGCGGACCTCTGCCTGGGCGCGGAACGTGGTATAGGTGTGCGAGGCGATGAACCGCGCCGCAAACAGCGAAACGGGCGTAATGCACATTACCACCAGCGCCACCTCCCAGCGCAGCACAAACAAAATGACCAGCACGCCCAAAATGGTGACCACGCCCGAAAACAGCTGCGTAAAGCCCAGCAGAAGGCCGTCGGAAAACTGCTCGGCATCGCTCAAAATGGTGCCGGAAACCTCGCCGTAGGCGTGCGAATCGAGATATTTTAAGGGAAGTTTTTGCAGCTTGCGGAAAGTCTCGTTGCGCATGTCCGCCAATACATGGTACACCACACGGTTATAAATAAGGCTCATGCCGTACTGCGTCAGGCAGGCCGCCCCGACGCATCCGCCGATGATCGCAAACAGGCGAAACACGCCGGCGCGGTCCACCTCGCCCGGGCCGACGATACAGTCGATCGCCTCGCCCACAAAATAGGGCACGGCAAGCTGCGCCGCGGCGCAGACGACCGCAAACAGCAGCGCAATGCACAGCGCGGGTGCATACCGCCTCAATCGGCGCAGGACTTTTTTAAAGATCGTCCGTTTTTTCATTCGCCGTCCTCCTCTGCGACGCCGCCGCGCTCCTGCGAGGCGGCGATCTCGCGGTAAATGGCGCAGCGCTCCATCAGCTGTTCGTGCGTACCGATGCCGGCAATGCCGCCGTCGTCCATGACGACGATCTTATCGGCCGAACGCACCGAAGCCGTCCGCTGCGAAACGACAATGGTGGTGCAGTTCAGCGTCTTCAGCGCCGCGCGCAGGCGCGCGTCCGTAGCGTAGTCGAGCGCGGACGAGCTGTCGTCCAAAATAAGCACCTCGGGCCGTCTGACGAGGGCGCGGGCGATGGTGAGACGCTGGCGCTGTCCGCCCGAGAGATTTTTCCCCTCCTGCTCGACCACGCCGTCTAACCCGCCCTTGGCCACCAGCACGTCCTCCGCTTGCGCCAGCCGCGCAGCGGCCAGCAGTTCCTCATCGCCGGCTTCCGCGTTCCCCCACAGCAGATTCGAGCGTATGGTACCCTGAAACAGCACCGGCTTTTGCGGCGCCACGCAAATTTTTTGGCGGAGCAGAAGGGCGGGCAGGTCGTTCACGTTTTGCCCGTCAAAATATACGGCACCCTCCGTAACGGTATAAAAGCGGGGCAAGAGACTGATCAGCGTCGTCTTACCCGAGCCCGTTCCGCCCAAAATGCCCACCGTTTCGCCGCGGCGGATGCAAAAATCGATGCCGTGCAGCGCGGGCGCGCCCCCGCCCGCATAGGTAAACGAAACGCCGCTGAATACGATATGTACCCCCTCTTCCGCGGCGCGCGCGTCCGTCGGCGCGTCCTCCGCCGCGCATACCTGCGGCTCCCCCTCCATATCCAGCACCTTGCCGATGCGCTTTTGGCAGGTGATCGCCTTCGACACGGTAAAAATAAGGTTGGCCAGCTTTACCAGCTCCACCAGAATGATCGAAAGATAGTTGTATAAAGCCACCACGTCGCCCTGTTCCAGGACGCCCATATCCACCCGCTGCGCCCCGACATAGATAAGCGCGATGACCGCCACGCTGACCAGCGCGTACGTCAGCGGATTGGTGACGGCCGAAATGCGGCCTGCCTGCTTTTGCCGGCGCTTTAACACCTCGTTCCGCTCCACAAAGGTGCGCACCTCGTCCTCTTCCTTGCAGAACGCGCGCACGACGCGCACACCGGAGAGATTTTCGCGCGTGGAGAGGTATACGTCGTCCAGACGCATCTGCACGCGGCGGTACAGCGGAATGGTGGCCGCCATGACGGAGATGACCGCCGCCGCAAGCAGCGGGATGACAGCCACGAACACGAGTGCGGCATGCACGTCGACGGTAAACGCCATGATCATGGCACCGAACACCACAATGGGCGAACGCAGCAACAGGCGCAGCGTCATGTTCACGCCCGACTGCACCTGATTGACGTCGCTCGTCATGCGGGTGATCATGGTGGCGGTACCCGTCTGATCGATCTGCGTAAACGAGAAAGACTGTAATTTATAAAACAGGCGGCGGCGCAGCTCGGCGCTCGTTCCCACCGCCGCTTTGGCGGCAAAAAACTGCGCCGTTAAGGCAAAGCCCAGCCCCGCTACGCCGAACGCGACCAAAATGAGGCATCTGCCCACGATATACCCCCTGTCGCCGCCCGCCACGCCGACATCGATAATGTTGGCAATGACCAGCGGGACCAGCAACTCCATGCAGGCTTCGAACAGCTTAAAAAGAGGCGATAAGATCGACTCCTTAATATATGCCCGCATGCAGGAAAACAAGTGCTTCACAAGCGACCTCCGCAATGGCGGACGGCAGACACGGTTTGCCCGCCGCGCCCCGCGACCGCCCCTATCCTACCATGTTCCACAAGAGATGTCAAGCAAACGAAACAAGCAAAGACCGCGCAGGAGCGCGCGGTCCGCCGTTGCCGTTGCAGCATTAAAGATGCCCAAACAGCCAAACGATCTGGAACCAATAAGTCGATCCGTACATGGCCAGGGTCAACAGGACGCCGAGCACAAGGCCGACGATCCCCAATATCAGATGACTCTTGGGAAGATCGTACTTTCGCAGGGCGACGCCCCTGGCCGAAGTACCGATCGACATGGAACCGATGACAGTTACAACCATGATGCTGTTCCAATCCAACAGCGAACCAAGCGCTTCCGATCCGCCGACGGAAGCCAACACGGCCAGTCCGACGACCAGCATTACCAGGAACACCAGGCTCACCACAAACCCCATAATACAGCACGCCCTTGCGTCTTTTGCTTTTTTAAGGACAAGCTGCTCGGCGAGCGTCTGCTGCGTCTGCCGCGGCTGTTTTGCCGCGCTCGCGGCAGCGATCATATCGGCCGAAGGCGGAAGAAAGGTTTGCGGATGGTCGAACTTGGTGTGCGTTGCGATCCACTTTTTGATTTTAACGGGCAGCCAAAACCCGTAAATGCACACCGTTACCACGGTGAGCAGCATCCACAGCAGCGCCTTTCCGAACAGCTGCCCCGCCTTTCCGTCGAAGCGCTGTGCCTCGCCGTCGATCACGGTGTGCGAGGCATACCATCGCTGCGTATAGCAAAAGGCCCAATAGGCGCCGAACGAAAGGGTGACGAGGGTGACCAAAAAGCTTACGATGTTTACGCCCAGCAGTCCCCACGCCTTACCCGTGAACTGCGATCGGCCGTTCGTAACGCCCTCTACATGGGTGTGCTGCACCCGCCAGCGGATCAGATTCATCCGCATGGCGAACACAAAGTAGATGCCCAGCGTGATCACGCTTAAAAACAGCCAAAGCACGTATTTTCCGAACAGCTGCCCCGCCTTGCCGTCAAACACCAGCCGTCTGCCGTTTACCAGGGTATGCTTTACCTCCCAGCGCATCTGCCAGCACTTCATGGCGGGATAGGCGAGCGTAAGGGTGACGATCGTGACGAACACGGTCAACAGGTTAATGAAAAACAGGGCAAACGCGCCGCCGGTAAAATCGGAAGCGTACGTGTCCGGTCCCTCCGTACTCGCCGTGGCCGCGGACGCACGGCACCCCGCCGCGGGCGGCAAAACTGCGGGCGGCTGTCCGTCCGCCGGCTTTTCCCTCCCCTCCTCCGTGCCGACAGGCGCAGCGGGCGCGTCGGGCGAGACGGCCTCGCCGCATACCGGGCAAAAGCGCGCGTCCGCCTCCAGCACGGCGCCGCACTTGAAACACTGTCTTCTTGCGGGCGCGGATACGGGCGCGTCGGGCGAGACGGCCTCGCCGCATACCGGACAAAAGCGTGCGTCCGCCTCCAGCACGGCGCCGCACTTGAAACACTGCTTATTTACGGGCGCGGATACGGGCGCAGCCGTCCCGCAGGTCGGGCAAAACTTTCCTTCATACATTATCCCGCACGCCTTACAGCGATTCATATGTTTGATATTCCTCCGGATCGTTTACAATATTTAACAAATAACGGGTGGTATGTCAAGGACCCCGCCGTGTGATCCACACAAAAAGCAAGTACGCCCGCCCGTTTTTTTTTCGCACCGCGGACAGCCCGGCCCGCAGTGCGCCTTATGCCTGTTCCCTGATCACGTCTGCAAGCGTTCCGCCTATCAGGCGCAGCAAATCGGTGCAGGCGACCTCCAGCTGCACCCCCACCTTGCCGCCGCTCACAAAAATCGACTTCCCTTCGGCGGAGGCGTGCACAAACGTGGGGAAGCGCTTTTTCATCCCCAACGGCGAACAGCCGCCGTGCACATACCCGGTGAGGGGAAAGAGCTCCCGCTGCGGCAGCATGGCAACGGACTTTTCCCCCGCCGCCCGCGCCGCCTTTTTTAAATCGAGCTCGGCCGAGACGGGGAGAACGAACACGTAATAATTGCGCGGCGATCCGCCGACGACCAGCGTTTTGAACACCCGCGCCTCGTCCTCGCCCAACAGGGCCGCCACCTCCCTGCCCGAGAGTGCGCCGCCCGCGTAAGTGCGTACGGCGTATGCGACGCCCGCGCGGTCTAAAATGCGCATGGCATTTGTCTTTTCCGTCATGAATTTTCTCCGTAAAAAAAATGCGGCGCCGCATGCACCGCACCCGGCCAAACCGACAGCCGCTATACGATATCGATCTGACAGCTGCGCATGGTGACAAGCGCCGCCGCATGCGCCTCGGGCGAGCTGCCCGCGCATGCCCCGGCCGCCACGCACACCTCCGCCTCCGGCGCAAATGCCTTGATGAGCAGGGCGTTGCTCACCACGCAGATGTCCGTACATACGCCGCAGATCGTTATGCGGTCGAACTGTGCGGCGTACCGCGCCAGGGCAAGATCGGCGAACGTGCCCTTTTCGAACACGCGCGCACCGCTGCGCACAAGCTGCGGCACGATATGCCAGCCCCGCGTACCGCGGACGCAGTGCGGCACGGGGAGCCGCCGCCCCTCCTGCGTGGAGGCATACGACGCGTCGTGCGTATCCTGCGTATAGACGACCGTTCCCCCGTCGGCGGACTCGTCGTCGATCAGCGCCTTTACGGCGGGCACGATCGCCTCTGCCGCGGGCGAACCGAGCGCACCGTCCACAAAGTCGTGCTGCATATCGACCACCACCAACAGGCGCTTTAATGCAGACACTTTTTCAGCTCCTTGATCAGAAGGTCCGCAATGTAGCGGCAGCCGCGATGCGTGGGATGCACGCCGTCGGTCGAAAACTGCTTGGGATCGATATCCTGCGTGACGCCCATAAAAATTTCGTCCACGGGAATGAGCGGAAGGCTGCGTTCCTTGGCGATCTCGCGGATGATCTCGTTGAACTTGGCCAAAAAGGGACGAAAACGCGCTTTATCTTCCATTTTTAACGCATACGGCTGAATGAGGAACAGCTTGGCGCCCGTAGCCAGAATGGCGTCCGTCAGCGCGGTATAGTTTTTGCGGAAGGCCTCGGGCGAGACCTCTTCCCCGCGCGAAAAGCGGCACCACACATCGTTGATGCCCACCTGCAGCACCACAAAATCGGGGTGTTCCTCCACCACGTCCCGCTGCACGCGCTGCAGCAGCTCGGCCGTGCGCTCGCCGCCCACGCCGCGGTTGACGAACGTGAACGGGATATCGGGATACAGCAGGCGCAGCTTGCCCGCCGCAATTTTTACATACCCTACGCCCAGATCGCCGGGATCGAGCAGATTACGGCCCGATTCCGTAATGGAATCGCCGAAAAATACGATCTTCATGCCCTGTCTCCCCCAAACTTTTCGCGGTAGGCCTGCAGACACTTTTTAATGATCTCTATGGCCTCTTCACGATGCGCGATCTCGCGGACCGTGGTCTTTTTGTGCTCCAGCGATTTGTACACCTCAAAAAAGTGCATCATCTCCTCAAAGATGTGCTTGGGCAGCTCCTGAATGTCGTAATACCCGTTATAGGTGGGATCTTTAAAGGGAATGGCGATGATCTTTTCGTCCAACGCGCCGCTGTCGATCATTTTGATCACGCCGATGGGATAGCAGTTGACCAGCGTCATGGGAAAGATCGCCTCGTTGCACAAAACAAGCACGTCCAACGGGTCGCCGTCGTCCGCATAGGTGCGCGGGATAAACCCGTAGTTGGAAGGATACACGGTGGAAGTGTACAATACGCGGTCGATCTTAAGAATGCCCGTCTCTTTATCGAGTTCGTACTTCGTCTTGCTGCCCTTCGGAATTTCGATCAGCGCCTCAAAACTCTTGGGAGTGATGCGTTTTTCGTCGATGTCATGCCAGATATTCATATCCCTCTCCTTACAAGGCCATATTGTTTGCTTATTATTTTACCATACTTTTGCAAACGCCGCAAGGCGTGGCAATAATTTTTTTGAAAATTTTTCGCTTTTCGGGAAATATACTTTGACAAGCGCGCCCCGTTTATGGTATATTGATAGAGCGTCCGCGCAATAAGCCTGCAGAAGTACCCGAGAGGCTCAAGGGGCGCCCCTGCTGATTGACTTGATAGTTTTTCCGGGGAGTTGCATTTTTTGCGATCTTTCGGGCGATATGGGAACGGTTTGAAATGAAATCTTACCACTCCCCAAACAGACAAAAAATGGCGCAAAATTGCCCGTTTTACATAACATTTCATTCTGATAGACAATCGAATATATCCATAGACGATCTTGACACGCGGTGATACCCAAGAGGCTCAAGGGGCGCCCCTGCTAAGGGCGTAGTACTGTTAAAGGTAGCGAGGGTTCGAATCCCTCTCACCGCGCCATGTGGGAATAATACGAACTCTTTTTCGAAGTTCGTATTATTTTTTGTCCGCGGCGCCTTCGAGCCGACCGCCCGACCGAACGATCCGTGCTGCGCCGCCGCGGCACGTCTGCAACACCACGGTATAAAAGGAAACATGATCGAAAACCATATGCAGCCGGAACGCATCCCGATCTCCGGGGTGCTGCAACTGATAAAATATTATCCGTATTACCGACGGACGATCGCGTGGTATCTCGATCGGGCCGTCTGCAAGCAGGTCGATAACATCGATCGCGTCTACGATATGGAAAAATTAAAGACGATGTACCGGTATTTGAAAAACGAAAGAGAATGCTACTATATCAAATACAAGGAAAACGGACGATGGCGCCTCATCGGCGATATTTCGCTGTATCGCGGAAAGATCGCCGTCGTCATCGCAAGGCCGTGGCAAAACAGGCATTTGGGAAGAGCGTGCGTGCGCGCCCTTCTCGAACGCGCAAAATGCGTCGGCTGCAAGCAGGTCGAAGCGGAGATATACCCGTTTAATCTGCAGAGCCGAAAAATGTTTTTATCCGTCGGATTTGTAAGGGTATCGGAAGAGAAATACGTTTACGACCTGTAAGACCGCCGTTCTGCAAAGAGATCCGCGCCGCCGCACGTCCGCCCGCAGATATACGAACGGACAAACGCACACCGCAAAGCCACGGGGCCGCCTGCTATAGCAGGCGGCCCCGTGGCTTTATACCCTTATGCATAATGTCCGGCATTTACCCGACCAATTCGGCCGTGCCGCCCTGCGCAATGCGGATGGTGTGGTCGCCGCAGCGGACGGTCAGCGTGACCTCGCCGGAGACGACGGAGACGACGTAACCCCCGCACAGCGTTCCGTCGAACAGATAGAGCGGCGCCCCCTCCTTTACGACGCAGGCAAAGGTGTGCTCGCCCGTCAGCGTCTGCTGCTGGGTAAACACGAAATCCTCATACGACCACGCGGCCGCGGGAAGCGAGACCGATTCATCCCCCACCGCTACGGTATACGTGGCGCCCTGTAAGGTGACGGTACAGGAAATACGGCGCAGCGACGCGAGGTCGACTACGGAAAAGGAGATCTGCTGTTCGCCCTGCGCGGAATATTGCAGCGTGGGCGTTGCGCTGATCCCGTTGATGCTGGCCGTAAGCGAATATGCCGCATTGACGTCGGCGGCGGTGACGGATACGGCGATCTGCGCGCCGTCCACCGTATACGCCCCGACAAACGCCTTCGGATCGAACGTCTTTTGGGAATACGCCTGTCCGTTGACGGTGGCCGCACCCGCGGAGAACACCGCCGTATAGGCCGTACCGCGCAGCGTATACGCCGCCTCTACCCCGCCGTCGCGCAGCGTAAGCCGCACCTCTTCGGCCGCGCGGCCGTTGACGCGGATGCCGCCGTCCGGCAAAAGGCGCACTTCGTTTGCGTATGTTGCGTCGTAATAGTATCCGACGTTTGCGGCCAGATCGGGACAGCTGTAGGTGACCAAACCGAGCACCGCGTACATCCGGTCGACGACGGCGATCGTAACGGGCGCCTCCCCTGCGGGCGTATACGTCAGCTCCAGCAATTCGCCGCCTTCGGCGGTCTGCGTAAGCAGCAGCGAATACGGGAAGGACATGGCGGGCATGAGCGCACTGCCCTCGGCGGACGCGTCATACGCGGATATGGTGAGCGTCCCGTCCGTGCCGATGGCGATCGTCTGACGCACAAACGCGCCGTCGTACACAAACGACAGGCCGCACAGCTCCAGGAACGTGCTCTGCGGTACATAAAAGCCTTCCGACGTATCGCTTATAGTCATCATGCCCGTGGCGGGGTCGATCTCCACCGTGGAGAACCAGGCGTACAGTCCCGTATCGGAGGCGATCAGCGTGGTGCGCTCGTACTCCGTGATATCCGACCCGGAAGGAGGCGTGCCGATCTCCACATACAGATCGGGCAGCGAAACGCCGTCGATCGAGCCGTAGCCCCACGTATAGCAAACGCCCTCGCCGCCGTCCACGCTCACCGTTCCGCCGTCAAAATCGAACCGGAGGGTAGAGGGATCGGCGCCGCCCGCCGTAAAGTAGTCGTCGCCGTCCTCCAGGGCGCGCGTAAACGCCGCCTCGGCCTCCGGCAAAAACGCCTGGGTAAAGTAACTTGCATACGAAGCATACGCGCCGTTTCCGCCCACCAGCGCCCAATAAATGCCCTGCGTGTTGACTTCGGTCAGATACAGCGTGGCCCCTTCGCGGAACAGGCGGTACGAAAGCGCCACGGCGCCCAGCTCGGGCAGATAGGTAAACGTACCGCTGCTCCCGGCCGTCTCCCCCGTCTGCGTCATATGTACGGTGACGTAATAATTGTTGTTCGCGTCGACGGTAAGCGTCTCGGCATTGTTGGTAAACGTCTGCGCGAACGTCTGTTTGATCGTATTGCGGAAGTAGTATCCGCCGTGACGCGAGACGTCCGACTCCATCGAAAAGGCGTCGGGCGTGCCCTCCAGCGGACGGATGACGTACGCGTTTTCGCCGATCATAAAGCGATATACAAGGTCGCCCTCGCTGATATAGCGCTCCATCTCGTACGGTTCGCCGTCGAAGATCACGCTCGTCTCCGATTCAAACGACACATCATACAAATTGTTGCCGCTCGACCAAAGCCCCTCGGACTCCGTTTCCCCCGTCAGCCAGTCGCTTTCGTAGGGGGCGAACGCCATGCTTCCGGCGGATGAAATGAGGTAGGTGCCGTCCAGCATGCGGACCAGCGCATATTCCGTTACGTCGCTGCGGAACCACAGCCCGGCGCCGTACAAACCGTACCCAAGCGTAAGCGCATAGCTCTCTTCGCCGTATGTAACGGTACTCGCCACCAGATCGAGGGCAAGCGTGGCGCCCGCGTCGTTCACATATACGGACTGATAGGCGCCCGCATAGGCTACCAGCTGCGTGCCGCTCATCTCCCCCGTTCCCGTACCCATATACACGGCGCTGCCGTAATAGTACATCGTAACGTCCTGATCGGGAACGTACAAAAACATCTCCGCCTGGTTTTGCTCGTTGAACATAAAGACGGTAACGGCCTGCTCCGCATCGCCCGGCGTTACGCCGCTCTGCGCAAACATCTTCCAGCCGAAAAAGCCCTCTTCGTCCGGATGCGACGAGACCATGATATAGTACGAGGTGTTCCCGTCCTCCGTCCACATGCCCGCAAAAGCCGAGGCGTCCACCATAAACGTGCGCGCCAGCGCGTCCGTTTCGGCGTTGCGCATCTCCAGCGCGCCGTCGACGTTCAGCGTCAGCCGATATGCCACGCCGTCCGCCGTGCACGAGATGACCGTATCGCCGTACGAACCGCTCACATCCGTCAGCTCGAACGACGAGGCGCCCTCAAAGGTCTGAGCGGCAAGATCCAGTTCGCCGTCCGTGCTCACCCACACCTGCGAGGCATACTCGCCCAAAAGCTCGGTGTAGTCGACGGACCCGGGGTCTGGACCGGGGCCGGGGCCGGGACCCGGATCGTCCGGATTGCAGGCGCAGAACACGCCCAATCCGAAAATTGTCAGCGCCGCGGCGCCCAATATGCCAAGTGCGGTCTTTTTCATCGTATGCATTCCTCCTCGCGCGGCGCGCGGCGCGCCGCCTGTGATCCCGCTGTCTGCCATAACAGAAATATGTTTAGATTATACCCGATTTTTGCACCGCTTGTCAACGCGTTTGCCGACAAAAGGCGCAAAACCCGTCATTTCTTCTGCCGATCCCGCCGCTACATGTTTTTCAGCATCAGACGAAGGATCTCCTCGTCCGTCTCGCGCATGCCGTTGCGCGCCAGATCGCCGACGTTGCGGATGGTGTTTTCTACTCCCTTTTCCACGATCCCGTCGCCGCCGCGGAACTCGCTGCCCCGCCGGCTCATCTCCATACCCAGCAACCCCGCCTCCACCGCGGAAGCCACCTTGGCCGCGCAGCTGGCCTTGGCGCCGTCGCAGATGACGCCCGATTCGATCGCCAGCGCGTTGGCGACCGTATGCGCCACCTGCCCGTAGTCGCCGCCCGCCAAATAGCACACGCCCGCCCCGGCGCCGCAGCCCGCGCTGACCGCGCCGCAGTAGGCCGAAAGACGGCCGATGCCCGCCTTTAAATGGACGGTGATCAGATTGGATACGATCAGCGCCCGCAGCAATTTTTCGTGCGGGGCATTCCAATGCCGCGCATATACCATAACGGGGAGCGAGGCGGTCATGCCCTGGTTGCCGCTGCCGGACACGATCACGACGGGCAGCTCGCAGCCGTTCATGCGCGCGTCCGACCCCGCGGCGGCCGCCGCCTTGGCGCGGTTGTGCACGCCGTCGCCGAACGACGCCAGCAAAATTTTCCCCACCCGCGCGCCGTAGTCGTTTTTTAAGCCCTCCTCGGCAATGGCGCCGTTGCAGGCGATCTGCCGCTCCAAAAGCGGCGCAACGTCGGCAAGGTCGGCCTCGTCGGCAAATTCCACGATCTGCTGCACGGAGAGCGTGGCGTCCGGCTGTTCCGCCCAATCGTCCTCTTCGCCCGTGACCTGTTTTTCCAGCATGCATGCGCCGTCCTTTTCGATGCGGACCACGTTGGTATGGTGCCCCGCAATGCGCACATAGGCGGTGTGTTCCCCGCGGCGCACGCGCACCCCGATATCGAACACGCATCCCGCGCCCGACTGCTCCACGCAAAATTCCGCGCGGCGCAAATAGTCGGAAATGCGCGCCGACGCCCCCTCGTCGGCATCGGCAAGCACCTCTAAAAGGCGCTCGGCACGGCCCTCGGCAATGCCTGCGGCGGCCGCCGCGGCAATGCCGCGCAGGCCGCCCGTGTTGGGCACGACCACGCTCTTTGCGTTCTTTAAAATATTGCCGCTGACGCTTATGGTCGCCGCGTCCGGCAGCGTGCCAAGCGTCTCGCGCGCCAAAGCGGCGGCATACGCAACGGCAATGGGTTCGGTACACCCCATGGCGGGCACCAGCTCGCGCCGCAGCAGCGCGACGCAGCGTTCGTATACACAGCGTTCCATACCAACAGAATACCCGCGCGCGGCATACTTGTCAAGCAAAACCGCCCGCACGAAACGATGTTTGCGGAATTTAAAAACCCTTGACAGAATGAACGGTGCATATTATAATAAATTAAGCCGTTCTTACGGGATATATACGCGCAATATGCGCTTTCTATACGAAAACGCCGCGCGCGGCGGCATGCGGAAGGAGGAAGCCTATGACGCAGACCGGAAAACAAAAACTGCATTTTTGGTACGGGATCGCGCTGGCCCTGTTTACCGTTGTCGTGGGGGCGCTGTTCATTGCCCAGGCGGCGGATATCTACTTCGGCGGCGCGGAATACAGCCGCGCACTGGTGATAGAACGCTGTTCGCAGATCGCCGTACCTTTTTGGCTGTGGGTGGCGGCCGTGGCCGCAGGCGGCATTCTCGAACTTGCCGCGCCCGCGCCGCGGGCCAAACTGCGCGTGCATCCCGGCTCGCGCAAGCTGCTTGACCGCCTTACCCGTTCGGCCGCCGAAAAGGAAGACGACCCCGCCTGGCGCAGCGCCGCAGCGGCCCTTGCAAAGGAGCGCCGCATCCGCATGGCGGTGCGGCTGAGCTGCCTTGCCGTATGCCTTATCTGCGCGGGCGTCGGCGCGGCCTTTTTGCTGAACATCCCCGCCTACCCCTCCGACCCGAACGAGGCCGTTTTGGGGCTGGTGCGCAGCGCGCTCCCCTGCGTTGCCGTGGCCTTTTTGGCGTGCTGCGCCTGTTCGTTTTACGACGAGATCGCCGCAAAGCGCATGCTGCCGTACGCAAAAACGCTGCTGGCGACGGGCGGAAGGGCAACAACCAAGGGCCTGTCCGCACACGGCCGCTTTTTTACGGGCGCGCTTGCGATCGCCCGTTCGCCGCAGGCATTGTGGGCGGTGCGCGGCGCGGTGCTGGCGGCGGCTGTCGCGCTCATCGCCGCGGGCGTAGCCAACGGCGGCATGCACGACGTGTTTGTAAAGGCCATCAATATTTGTACGGAATGCATAGGACTCGGCTGATATGAAAAAAGCGTTTACAAAAATCGGGACCTTTTTTAAAAAGGCGGGCAAGTGGATCAAAAACCACCTCCCCACCAAACGCCGCCTCATTCAGCTGTATGCGGCGCTGCTGACGAACGCCAATTTAAAAGGCTTTTTTACGGGGCGCATTTATACGGGCGCTACCAAAAATTTTTGCGTGCCCGGGTTAAACTGCTACTCCTGCCCGGGCGCGATCGGCGCCTGTCCGCTGGGATCGCTGCAAAACGCGCTGGCCGCTTCGGGCACGCGCGCGCCTGTATATATCCTGGGGATCTTGGCCCTTTTGGGCCTGCTGCTGGGGCGGACGATCTGCGGCTTTTTGTGTCCGCTGGGGCTATGCCAGGACCTGGCCTATAAAATAAAGTCGCCAAAATTAAAAAAGAGCCGCGTAACGCGCATTCTGTCCTATTTAAAATATGTGCTGCTGATCGCACTGGTCGTTGTGGTGCCCCTTGCGTTTATGGCGCAGGGCACGCCGCTGCCCGCGTTCTGTAAGTACATATGCCCTGCGGGGACGTTCGGCGGCGCCATAAGCCTTCTGCTCCACCCCGACAACAGCGAAATGTTTGCCATGCTCGGCGGCCTGTTCACCTGGAAATTTGCGCTGTTCGTCCTGTTTTTTGTGGCAAGCGTGTTTATTTACCGCCCGTTCTGCCGCTTTGTGTGCCCCCTGGGCGCGATATACGGGTTCTTCAACAAAATTGCCCTGCTGGGCGTAAAGCTGGATAAAAATAAGTGCACCGACTGCGGCCTGTGCGTTGCACACTGCAAAATGGACATAAAGCACGTGGGCGACCACGAATGCATCAACTGCGGGGAGTGCATTGCCGTATGCCCCGCCAAGGCCATTTCGTGGAAGGGCTCGTCGCTGTTTGTGCGCCCCAACGAAACGGACGCCGCGCCGCAGTCCGCCTCACCCTTAAACGGCATGCTGCACCCCGCGCCGCAGGCACAGCTGCAGCAGACGGCCGCCGAACCGACCGTGCAGCTTGCCCCGCCGGCCGCCGAACCGACCGCTCCCGCAGCCGCCGCGGCCGTGCCCGCCCGCCCGCGCAAGTTTGTCATAGGGCCCAAGGGGCAGAAAGCGCTGCGCATAACGGCGTACGTTGCGGCCGCGCTGGTGCTGGGCGGCGCACTGGTGTACTATAACTTTATCGATAGCGGCGCGCCCTCGGTGGGCAGCGAAGTGGGCGACATCGCACCCGACTTTACCATAACCCGCTACGACGGCGGCGAATTTACCCTTTCGGAGCGGGTGGGCGAAGACGGCGACGGAAAAATTTATGTGCTGAACTTTTGGTACACTACCTGCACCCCGTGCGTAGAGGAGCTGCCCGATATCAATCGCTTCGCCCGCGATTACGAAGAGACGGTCACCGTACTGGCCATTCACAGCGTTGCGGAGACCGAAGACGTAGCGGCGTTTATTGCACAACGGGGCTGGGACGAATACCCCACCATCTTTGCGCACGACAGCATGCAGACCGACGCCGACGGCGAAGAGACGGGCAGCGTATACGACCTGTTCGGCGGCAGAAGCACCTACCCCATGACGGTGATCGTAAATGCCGACGGCGTGATCGCCTATCGCACCATGGCAAAGATCGGCTACGACGAGCTGGTAGAAGTTGTCGATTCCCTGTAACAAAAAACATCTCCTTCCCCGAACGCCCGTTCGGGGATCTTTTTGCTCCTCCGCAGCGCCGGGCTATCCCCCGCCCCTGCGGGGCCCCCTTAAAACTCCTTGCGGAGCGTTAAGAGGGGGCAAGAATAAGAGTGTGAGGCACCCCGGCCCTGCGCCGCCGGAGGCAAGAAAAACAGGAGCCCTTACGCCATGGCGTTGGGGGCAAGGAAACGGCCTTTTCCCCCTGCCCTTTTATGCCTATTGGCGGGCGAAAGGCCTTTTCCCCCTGCCTCCCTTAATACTTGTTTTAAGGGGGGTGGCGAGCGTACGCGAGCCGGGGGGATCTATAAAATACGGCGGGCGATTCCCGATCCCCCCGCCCCTGCGGGGCACCCCCCTTAAAGCTCCTTGCGGAGCGTTAAGGGGGCAAGAATAAGAGTGCGGAGACCCCGGCCCTGCGCCGCCGGGGGCAAGGGTTGGCGCGGGCACCCCGCCCGCGCGTTAAGGGGGGCAAGAAAAGAACAGGGCAAACGCAACCCCTATGTAAGGCGTTCCTTTACCAAAAGGTCTATCCATTCACACACGCCTTTAAAGTTGCGATTAAACTCGTAATTGCTGATGCGAACCACTTGCAGACCACGGCTCTTTAAAAATTCCGTGCGTTCTGCATCTTTCTGCTCGGCAGCCGCATCGTAATGCTGCGAACCATCTAATTCAACGATCAGCTTTGCCTTTGCGCAGTAAAAATCGACAATATACTTCCCGATTATTTTTTGACGCAAAAATTTTACGGGATACGTTCGCAAAAAGGCATACCAAAGGCGACGTTCTTCATTTGTCATATTCTTTCGCAACGCTTTTGCGAATGGTAATAAAGTTTTATTATTCATCCTTTCCATACTTATATTGATTGTATCATACGTATTTTTTATTTTCAAGACTTGCTTTATATTTTGTTTAAAAGCGGGGTGTCTTTCTCTGTCATTTTGTGTTAAGGGAGCAAGGGGCCTTTCCCCCCTTAATACTTGTTTTAAGGGGGGCGGCGAGCGTACGCGAGCCGGGGGGATCTATAAAATACGGCGGGCGATTCCCGATCCCCCCGCCCCTGCGGGGCACCCCCCTTAAAGCTCCTTGCGGAGCGTTAAGGGGGGCGAGGAGTGGGTGCGGGACACCCCCGCCTTCGGCGTTAAGGGGGCAAGGGTTGGCGCGGGCACCCCCGCCTTCGGCGTTAAGGGGGCAAGGGTTGGCGCGGGCACCCCCGCCTTCGGCGTTAAGGGGGGCAAGGGTTGGCGCGGGGCATAAAAAAAGAAGCGGAATGCAAATTCCGCTTCTTTTTTGCATCGGGGTCGCCGCTGTAAAAACGACAACGCCGCGTAGTTCCTATGCCGTCGGCTTACGCCTTGGTAATGGTTATGGTAACCTCCGCGTCAACGGGAGTCCAATCAACGTCAACCGCAACATACACATTGAACGATTCGCCTGCAGCCAGCTCTACCGTATGAGTGGCCCCCCCCGGCGCTTCAGGCCCCCAGGAGCCATCGATCATCAACCCCACCGTAGCGTTTGCGACCTCGGTCGTAACGGTAAAGGTATAGGTCCCCGCCTGGTCGGCAACAAACGTATACCGCGTTCCGCCATCCCAATAGTCGGCGGCATTCGATTGCACCGTGTTGGCGCCGACCTGAAGATCGGACACCGCAGGTTCGCCGGAGCCGGACTCGGTGATCGTGTAATCGGCGGTAACGGTAAGCAGGAAGGTGACAGCCGCGTTCCCGGGGTTGGTAACGGTAAAGTTTACCGTACCAAAGCCCATCGGCGCAGCGGTGACAAAGCTGAAGGGCTCGCCGTCCGCTGCCGCGTACGTCTCTCCCGCATACACCGCGGAAAGCGCCGCATCGTCGGCCGTGATCTTTAACGCCGCCGTAGCAGAGCAAGAGAAGTTCAGCGTGGTGTTGGAAGCAATGGTGATCTGATACACGCCGATCCCGCCGCCGACGCCGCCAAGGCGAATGGGCGCCTCCGCGGTACCCGTGCCCGTATAGGCGCTGTACTCCGTCTCGATCTCCGCAATGGTGACCGTACCGGCAGCATACGAGCAGAACTCATATACATACCCGGCCTGCAGCATAACGGGCATCCCCTCGCCATAGGGCAGGTACGATTCTTCCTCGCCCCAATTCCCCAGGATGGTCATGGTGAAATCGGACGTTGCGGTAAACAGATACTCGCCGCTCTTTTGGGGAACAAAGTAGTAGTAGGCAGGCTCAAAAAAGCTCTCGTCCGCGGTGACCGTATTTTCGCCCAACGTAAGCAGCGTTCCCGTAAGCGCGGTCTCTTCGCATACGACCGGCTCCGCCACGACGTATTCGGTCAGCGTAAAGTTGTACGCGTGCGCCGTGCCGTCGACCGTTTCAAACTTCAGCGTCGCCGTACCCGCGGCCGCGTCGTCGGCGGAGATGTTAAAGGAGATCGTGCCTTCTTCGCCCGAGTACACCGCTTCGCCGTAAGTCACTTTGGCGTTGGCGTCTTCTACCGTCACCGTGTAGCGCACCTGGCTGTTCACCTTGTACCAGACGGCGCCGTTGGCCGTGATATCGGCGCGGAACACCAGCGGTTTGGTCACAACGTAGGGATCCGCCTCGGTACCCGTACCGCTGTCGGCGCTGTCGTACGCGGGACGCTCGCCCTCGATAAGCCATACGGAGTAATGGATGCCCGCGTAATATTCGTCGTTGAACTGAATAAGGTAGGGCACGCCGGCTTCCACCGGGAACTTCTCGGTTTCATACGTCTCCATGTTGAACCGGGTGCCGCCCATGTTGTAGGTAAAGCCGCGCGCGTCGGAAGCGACATAGGCGCCGTTTACGCTGGCGACTGCCGTCGCCTCGGTGGTATACAGCGTGTAGTATCCTGCCTCCTCAAAGGTAACGGTGTACCAATCGCCGCTTTTCACCGTGGTGGGGCCGCCGATCTCCAGCGTATGAGGAGCGGCCTCGCTGCCCGGTTCGGGCGCCGCGACCGTAACGATCACGCCCTCTTCCATGTAGTAGGTGTTTGCGGGATCGGTATATGCGCCGCCCGCGGTAAGACCTACATACAACGGCGACCCTGCGTCGTCGTAATACATGGAAGGATAGGTAAAGCCGTAATCGTCGGACGAGACGTTCCACACGCCGTCCACAAATTTAACATACAGCTTTTCGGCGCCTTCGGGCATGACGAGCGCATAGTCGCCCGCCGCGTCGATCACATAGGGATCGCCCGCGGTACCCGTTCCGTCGGCCACGGCGCTTACCCGGGCAATGACAACGGAGTAATCGGCTCCTGCCGAAAGGCTGGAAAGGAAGCGCCACATATACGCCCTGCCTGCCGTAAGTTGAACGGTGTACAGGAACCCGTCCGTACCGGCGGCGTCGTAAGGCGTGCCCATCAGCTCGCCCTCGGACGGCATGATAATGGGCATCTGCTCGAACCCGTAAGCGCGGATGGCGTACAGCCCCGAAACGTCGGGCGTAAAGGTATAGTACAGCGGGACGGCCTCGTACGAGACGCCGATCACCTTGCCTTCTTCCATCGTATACGGCTGATCGGGCGTGGTGCCGAACGTACCGTTGGCAATGCTGAAGGTCACAACGATCTGCTCGCCCGAAGGGTTGGAAATCGCAAACGGCGCGCTCCATACGTTGGAGTAGTCGTCGTATGTAAGCGGGTTGGTCTCGAACGCAAACTGCGCGTCGCCGGCCGCCGCCTTAAAGGTCGTGCCGTCGAACAGCGCCGTAGCGGACGCGTTGAACACGGTCACTGCGTACCCGCGATAGCCTTCTACCGCAAAGTAGGCGGTGCCGTTGGCGGGAATGGTTACCGTATAGTACCCTACGCCGCCGATCTTCGCGGGCTGCGCGGCAAGGTCGGCATAAGTAAGCTCGGTGGCCGTCGTCTGATAGTAGTAGCAGGGGATAAGCCATTCGCAGCCTTCTGCGACCTCGCCGCCGTAGATGCCGTTGCCGCCGCGGCTGGGCGTTGCATAACGCTGCAGGAACAGCGCAAGTTCTGCCGTAACGGGCACAACGCCGTCGGCGTTGCAGGCATTTACATACTGCACGACAAAGCTATCGGGCTTCTTCTGCAGGATCTCGGCCGTTTCATCGACATACGTAACATACCGGTACACCGTATAGGTGTTCGTTTCGGGATCGATCCCGTCGCCGAGCAGATCGAACGCCGGGCTCAGCGAGTCGAAAGCCAAGAACGAAGCGTCGGCATAGCGCGAAGGCGCCGCAAGCATGGCAACGAGCACGGGACCGTTTGCATCCCCCACATGGTAGTAGCCGTCCGTCTCGTTGTATACAACGCCGTCGGGATCGGTAAGGGGCGCCTCCAGCAGCAGGCCTTCGGGCACCTCGTACTCTTCGGGAACTTCCTCGGCCTTTACCACCACGTCGACCCGGGTAGCGGGAGGCGTGGCGTCGCCCGTGCGCTCTACCTTGATCCGGAACTCCGCAGGATAGGTAGGCGTTCCGGTAAGCTCGATCACGAAGGAGCACGCCGAAGATTCCAGCGCGCCCACGTGCGTTTCGGGAATTTCAAACGACACCTCTTTGGCATTTTCTACAATGTTGCCTTCGTCGTCGAGCGGCGCAAGCTCACTGTAAAAAATGCTGGTCGTGCCGGAATTGTAGGGCGATACCTCCTTTACGGCAGCGGCGGCGTCTTCGAGGATGGAGAGCTTGTACGCGCCGGAGGTGGTGGTCATAAAGGTATAGAAGATGCGATCGGTATCGGCGTCCTCAAACTTTACGTCGTAGGTGCCGACCTCGCTCAGGATGTACATATCTTCCTTGGAAACGGTGGAAAGACCGTCCGCGCCCGCTTCTACCACGTTCACCTGCTTATAGGTGCCGAAATTGCCCTCTCCCACCGTGGCCACCACAATGGTATAGGCAAAGTTGTCCGTTGCGGTAACGATGGGCTCGCCGTCGTAAATGTAGCCGGTGGGCGCCTGCACTTCCACGGAGAACTCCTCGACGATCACTCCGCTATCCAGCGCGATCTTGGCGACGCCCGCGTTGTCGGTAACGCCCGTGTAGTCTTTGGTGCCAGTCTTTACCGTGATCACGGTAAAGGGAACGGGTTCGTCCGCTTCGTCGACCACGGTAAAGGTGTATTCTACTGTCGAAGACGCCTCGGTCACGACAATGGTATACGAAAACTGCGTAGTGGTCGTGGTGATCATCTCGTAATCACCGGGCGCGTTGACCAGCTTTACATGCATGGTCTGCGCTTGTTCCACCGTGATCTTGGCAACGCCGTTTTTATCGGTCTCCACGGGGGTGTAGCAGACCCCTTCGTTGCCCTGGTCGTCGACGACGCAGAACTGCACGAACTGCCCGGAAAGCGGATCGCCGTCCTCGTTTTGCACGGTCACCGAATAGACGACCGAAGTATCGCCGCCATCGGGATCGTTGCAGGCCGCGAAGACCGCACCGAACAGCGCAAGACAAAGGGTTGCGCAAAGCACAAGCAATGTCTTAAGCCTTTTTCTCATCACATAACCTCCCAATTGCTATTTATCTCACCACCGCGCCGATACGCGATCGGTAAAATCCGTCCTCTTTGTTGCGGCGCGCGCCCGCCGCGGCGGGCGCGCCGTGCGCCGCATTACGACACGTTGAGCGGACGCATGTAGTAACTCAGCTGCGTCCAGGCGTTGTCGGTAAGGCGATCTTCCAGCGCCATAAGCACCTTTAATACGTCTATAAGCTCCTCTGTGGCCGTAACGTAGCCGCCCGAAGCGGTCGCGGCCTGCTCCTGCATAAACTGCGTGTAGTCCTTCCGGTACTCCTGCGGCACGCAGGCGTTGTACCACGCCGCGTCGTCTTGGGCGTAGCGGCCCTCGGCCGTCCAGTTGAACCAGCCCTGCTCGATCCACTGAGTAAGCGGGTTGGGACTGAAATAGGTGCCGGCGCCGAAGTCGACCACGATCTGCGAAATGATGGCGCCGTCCTCGTCCACCGCATAGTACACGCCGTCGCGCAGCTGCACGTCGACATAGGTAAGCAGAATGATGTCGCCGCCCATGTCGTCGTCCTCGGTGGTGTAAGAACCGTGGCCGACGGGGCTCATCACAAAGTCGCCGTCGTACTTTTGGATGTAAAAGTCGTATTCGCCCAGCATGGACACGTCGAAGAAGGCGCAGTACACATAGTAGGGAACGCCCGCCTCCATTTCGTAAATGATCTCAAAGTTGTGGCCTGTGGCGATCTGTTCCTTGCCCTCGCCGCCGTCGCTCTCCATCAGCTGGTTGCCCGCCTCGTCAAACAGCCAGGCGTACGTATCGGACTCGCCGACGGAATAAATGACGTACGCGCCGCTCACTTCGGGCACAAACTTGTAACGCAGGCCGCGCGGCATCAATATCTTTTGCAGGTTTACGTGGTTGGGCTCGTTCAGCGTGGCCGTAAAGGCGTTCCAGTTGCGCAGGCCGCGGATGGGGTCGGAAATGGACTCGCCCACGCCGTAGTGGTCGTAGTAGCGGCATACCTCCAGCCACTCCGTCTCTTCGTCGTCGGGATCGTCGTTGCCGATGGCCGCGGTAAGCTCCTGCAGCAGAAGCTTCAGCTCCTGCGTGACGGGCGTAAGCATGACGTCGGAGAAACGCGTAAGCCACGCGTAATCTTCGATGAGGTCAAAGTTTTTAACCAGCACATAGCGGGGATCGTCCTGCGTAAGGGTCTCCGCCGCGTACTCGTTTCTGGCGCGCAGAGCCTCGATGTAAATGCCGTAGCCCCAGTTGGTATCTTCGATCATGTCGGCAAGCAGGTAGGGGCCGTCCACGGTGCCCACGTGGTAGTAGCCGTCTTCGGCGTTATATACCACGTCGACATACTTGGTGTATACGGGATTTTCGGGGTCGCTGTCGTCGTAGCCGGTGGCGGCCTGGCGCAGCACGTCGAACGAAACGCCCTCTTCGGCCATTTCGGTAATGGTGGTAAGGCGCATGTTTTTTACATACACCGTGTCTTCTGCCGCGCTCATGGCGGCGTCCTTTACATAGGCCAGCGCAAGTTCGTGCTCGGCGCCGTCGCCGTTGCCCACATAGGCATAGCAGGTGCTCCAATCGGTCTGACTGCTGCCCGAGAACTCGTGGATGATCTCGCCGTCGATAAATACATAAAAGATATCGTTGCCCGCTTCGGTGGCCGTGCGGTAGTCGAAGGCGACGACCTGGTCCTCTTCCAGCGTGATGTCGGTATAAATAATGGCCCACGTGCCGTTCTTGTCGGCATTGGTGGTCTGAATGCTCTCGCCGTCCGCCGAAACGATCCACGGCCAGCTGTATTCGCTGTCCGTATCCCAGCGGTACGCAAAATCAAAGCCGGACTGCGTATTGTTGATGGCGTCGGCAATGTCCTCTACCGGAGGGTTGGGGATATTGGGCTTTTCGATCTCGCTGTCGCCGCCCACGTTCTGCTCGTAATCGTCGCTTGTGTACGTTTCGAACAGGTCGCGGAAGATGTTGGCGTCGACGATGGCGCCCTCTTCGATCATACAAATAACGCCGTAGCGGTCGATCATGACGTTGGTGGGATATGCCCCCGTGTTAAAGGCGCTTACGATATCTAACCCAATGGCAAAGTCGAAAGTAAGCCCGCGCGTAAGCTTATAATTGAGCACCACTTCGGATGTGTCGTTTCCGATGACCCCGGGATTGACGGCGACGATGGCAAGATCGTCTTTATACTCTTCGTATGCCTCCTGCATCAGGGGGAATTCGGTGGCGCAGGGACCGCAGCCCGAATACCAAAAGTTGAGCAGCACGGCCTTTTTGGTTTGGAACAGCTGCGAAAGCGACTTAACTTCCTTCGTTTCCACCTCGGTATAGGTGTAGTCGTACATTACGTCGCCCAGCTGATAGATGTGGCCCTCGGGCATCTCTTCGCCGATGAGCGTGCTCTGGCAGATGATGACGACGGGCGTACCTTTGGTATCGGTCGTATACGACGCCTCCTGCGTGGTGTACCCCGTCGGCAGGTTCGAAAGTTCCAGCGTATACTCGTCTGCAACGAGCGTAAACTCCACTTTGCCCTCTGCGTCGGTCACACGCGCGTCCTGCGCGCGGCCACCCAGCAAGGCGCGGACGGTCACGCCTTCCAGCGGCGTTTGCCCGACCGACTGCACGGTGACCGTATAGGTGACCTCGCCCTTGGCGCACGACGCAATGCCCAGTGCCAATGTTACGGCTGCCACTACCGATAAAAGAATGGTAAGGATCTTTTTCATACTTTCCTCCGGTTCGTCTTACATCGTCGGTGTGTCCGCGGCGTGCCGCGGACGGTATAAAAAACGACAAAATTCGTCCGTTTTTTGTATAATTTGCGCCCCTTTTGTGCATGTTACGGGCACTTTTTTGCATGTTTTCGGCGCCCTTTTGCACACCTTTGCGCGGATCTTACTTGTCCGCGTCCGCCTCAAGCGGCCCTTTGCGGCCGTTTTGCGCCCGTATAAGCGGCCGTTTTGCGCCCCTTTCGGCGCTTTTATTCTCGTTTCGCGCCCGTATAAGCGGCCGTTTTGCGCCGTTTTATACTTCCGTACGCCCCGTTCCGGACGTCCCTTTCGCGCCGGTTTTGTGTAAAAAACAGGACAAACGGCCGGGATAGGCGTACGGGACGGCACGAAACTGTGCCGTCCCGCCGAACTTTGTATTATTTTATCACAATTTGTACAAAATCACAACCATTCTTTCGACGGGAAACATTAAGAATTACTTATAACAGTTAGAAGCCGCCGCGATCCTTTTGCACGGTCAGCCGCGCATCGCAAAGTAAAATGCCAACAGCGGCACGACAAGCGCACCGATACATTAAAAGCCGCCGCAATCCTTTTGCACGGTCAGCCGCGCATCGCAAAGTAAAATGCCGGCAGCGGCACGACAAGCGCACCGATATATTAGAAGCCGCCGCAATCCTTTTGCACGGTCAGCCGCGCATCGCAAAGTAAAATGCCGGCAGCGGCACGACAAGCGCACCG
>CALVPS010000013.1 GCA_944354035.1 uncultured Clostridia bacterium
GTTTTGCATTTCCGAACACCGCAAGATTTGTTCCAAGAAAATCTCACAAGGTGTTGCACTTAGTTTGACAATTCATCTGCGCACCCTTGCGGCGCATACCGTGAAAATTGCCGCAAGCCGCGTTTCTTGCCCCGTCGGCGGACCGCGCCGCCACGCTTCCTCCCGCCGCATCGGCGGGCTTTTTATCGTGCGTACCCTTTCGGCGCATACCGCGAAAATCGCCGCGAGGCGCGTTTGAACCTTGTTGAAACATTATTTTAAAAAATTTTTAAATTCGACGTACAAATATTTGACAATCCCCCCTCTTTCATGTATGATTGTACGCGGCTCACGGTTTATTATTAGTAAACTTTTCGTTTAGAAATACATAAGTCACGTAAAATCTTACCAAAAGTTTATAAATACAAAACCGCGGGGCCGCTCGGAGGCGATCATGCAACTCGGAAACAAGATCCGCGATCTGCGCCAGCAAATCAACCTGACGCAGGAAGAACTGGCCGACCGCTGCGAACTGACCAAGGGCTACATTTCACAATTGGAAAACGATGTCACCAGCCCGTCCATCGCAACGCTTATCGATATCCTCAACGCGCTCGGCACCAACCTGTCCGATTTCTTTCACGAAGAGGCGGAAGAAAAAATCGTCTTTTCGCAGGAGGAATATATCGAAAAGCAGTCGGACGGCATGCTATGGCACTGGGTCATTCCCAACGCGCAAAAAAACCGGATGGAACCGGTATTGGTGGAACTCGAGCCCGGAGCCGCCACGCCGATCGATTTCCCCCACGACGGCGAGGAGTTCGGCTATGTTTTGGAGGGCCGCATCGCCGTTGTATGCGGCGGAAAGGCGCACGCGGCCAAGCGCGGCGAAAGTTTTTACTTTACGCCCAGCCGCGAGCACCGCATTCTGAACAAGGGCAAGGGAAAGGCCAAATTTTTATTGGTCTCCACCCCGCCAAACTTTTAACGAAAAACTTTCAGGAGAAAACGCCATGGAAAACCTTCCCGCAGCCGCCGTCGCCGAAAAGACGATCCAGGACAAACCGCACCCCTCCGATCACATCATCGAACTACAGGACGTTACCAAGTATTACGACGACAACCTGGTGCTCGATCATGTAAGCCTCTATGTAAAAAAAGGGGAATTTATCACCTTTCTCGGCCCCTCCGGCTGCGGGAAGACGACCACGCTGCGCATGATCGCAGGCTTCGATCTGCCGACCAGCGGAAAGATCTTGTTGAACGGAAACGATATTTCGGCGCTGCCGCCCAACAAGCGCCCCGTCAACACGGTATTCCAGCGATATGCCCTGTTCCCCCACCTAAACGTCTTTGAAAACGTCGCCTTCGGCCTGAAATGCAAGCGTGTGATCAACACCTATCGGAACGATGAGGGCAAGGAATATTCCAAAAAGGAACGCCTCACCAAAAAGGAGATCCGCGAAAAGGTGGAAAAAGCGTTAGCGCTGGTCGATCTTGAAGGCTTTGAAAAGCGCTCTATCGCCACGCTCTCCGGCGGGCAGCAGCAGCGCGTGGCCATTGCGCGCGCCATTGTAAACGAGCCGGAAATTTTGCTTTTGGACGAACCCTTAGGCGCACTCGACTTAAAGATGCGCAAAGAGATGCAGATCGAATTAAAAGAAATGCACCGCCGCCTCGGCATTACCTTTATATATGTCACGCACGACCAGGAGGAGGCGCTCACCATGTCGGACACCATCGTCGTCATGGCAGACGGACTGGTGCAGCAGATCGGCACCCCCATCGATATTTACAACGAGCCGGCCAACACCTTCGTCGCCGACTTTATCGGCGAAAGCAACATCTTTAACGGCACCGTCGTGGGCGACAAACAAGTAAAATTCTGCGGCAAGATCTTTTCCTGCGTGGACGACTTCGACCGGAACGAGCCCGTCGACGTCGTTGTGCGACCCGAAGACGTACAAATGTGCGCACCCGATGCGGGAATTTTAAAGGGCACCGTCATCTCCGTCGTCTTTAAGGGCATCCACTACGAGATCACCGTACAGGTGGGCAAATACGAAGTGGTCGTACAGAGCACGGAGAGCCGCCGCGAGGGCGACGTGATCGGTCTGAACATCGCACCGGACGGCATTCACCTGATGAAGCCCAAGTACACCTCGAACGTGTTCGACGGCACGATCACCAAGCACAACACCGTAAAGTTCGCCGACGGCGAATTTGAGTGCGACGTCACCCAGCTGTATCCGGGGAGCCATATCGACGATGAGGAATATCTCATTACGGCGGGCGGCGAAAAGATCGATCTGACGGGCGCCGAGGTAAAGGTGGAGATCGGCCTGGAAGACATTGCGATCAGCGACGACGAGAACGCGGGCGGAACGACGGGCAACATTATTTCTATCATTTATAAAGGCGACCACTACCGCCTGATCGTGCGCACGGACGGCGAGGAGGAAGAGGATTTTGTATTTGCCACCGACGACCTCTGGAACGAAAACGACCGCGTCTCCGTCATTGTGCCGAAAGAAAAGATAAAGCTGACCTTAAAGCATGAGGAGGATAAGAAAAAATGAGGCTGCATTTTTCGAGAAAACTGCTCGGCATCCCCTACGCCGTATTTTTGGCGTTTTTCGTCATAATTCCCATGCTCGTCATCCTCTTTTACGCTTTTACCGACAAAGAGATGCATTTTTCGTTCGGAAACTTCATTCAATTTTTTTCCGACCCGACCAAACTCAGCACCATCGTCTATTCGCTGGTCATCGCCGTCATCACAACGGCCGTATGCCTGGCGATCGCCTATCCGGTGGCCTATATTTTGGCACGCAGCAAAATGAAAAAAAAGTTTGTCATCCTCCTGCTGTTCGTCACACCCATGTGGATCAACTTTGTGCTGCGCGTAAATGCGATCCGCGAGCTGCTGAATTGGGTGGGCCTGCTGGGCGAAGCCAACTACTTTAACACCATCTTCGGAATGGTATACGATTTTCTTCCCTTTATGATCCTGCCCCTGTACACCACGATGCTGAAGATCGACGAAAGCCTGTACGAGGCCAGCGCCGATCTGGGCGCAAACTCCGTTACCACCTTTGTACGCGTCACGCTCCCCCTCTCCGCCCCCGGGATCGTGAGCGGGATCACCATGGTATTTTTGCCCTCCATGACCAACTACGTCGTATCGGACATGCTGGGCAACTCCAAAGTGACGATCATCGGAAAATTCATTTACGAATACTTCGGTTCCAACTGGCACATGGGGTCGATGGTGGCACTCATATTGCTCATCGTCGTATTCCTTTCCACCTGGCTCACGGGCGGATTCCGTGAAGACGAACCGGCACGGGGGAGCAGCTTATGAACAAAAAAACGCTTGCCGCAAAGTGTGTAAAGGCTATTTTTATCGGGCTCGTGCTGCTGTTGCTGTACGCCCCCATTCTGCTGCTTGCAGTGTACAGTTTTATCGATACCGACGTGATCGGCACATCGGGCAGTTTTTCACTGACGCATTACACAAAGCTCTTTACCGATTCACGGGTGCTGACCATGATCGGCAACACGTTCGGCCTGGCGTTTGCGTCGGCAGCACTCTCCACGCTGCTCGGCACGTTGGGCGCCATCGGCATGTACTACTGCAAGCGCCGCGTAAAGACAGCCATGAGCGTTGCCTCACGCATCCCCATCATTAACGCCGAGATCGTGACCGCGCTGGCGCTCGCTATCCTGTTTGTGGTGATCGGACTGCCGAAATCGTATTTTACAATGCTGATCGGACACATGGTGATCAGTACCCCCTTCGTGGTGCTCTCCGTCATGCCAAAATTAAAGCAAATGGACAACTCGCTGTACGAGGCCGCGCTCGATCTGGGGGCCTCGCCCGCAAAGGCCCTTTTAAAGGTGGTGCTGCCGCAGATCGTGCCGGGCATCATTTCGGGCTTTATGCTGGCGATCACCCTCTCGCTCGACGACTACATCGTGACCGTATATACGCGGCCGAGCGGCTTTGAAACGATCTCTACCTACGTATTCAACGCAACGACGCGCGGAAACGCACATACGGCGGAGACCCTCTCCTCCTTTTGGGCGCTGACCACCATCATCTTTCTGGTGATCCTCATCGTCGTGATCGCGGCCAATCTCTCCGGGAGAAAACGGGAGGTGAAACCATGAACGCAAAACGCTTTGGCGCGCTGACGCTGGCCACCCTCTCCCTGGCGCCGACGCTGCTGTTCGCCTCCGCCTGCAGCGGCGACGATACCGTGACCCTGCGCGTATTCAATTGGGAAGAGTATATCGACGAGGGCGGCGAAGGATCGTACCAATACGATTACGAGGTCAACCCGGACGGTTCGGCTCCCCCGATCGTTGAGGACTTCGAGCAATGGTACGAAGAGGTGTACGGGACCCCCATCCGCGTGGAATACTCCACCTTCGGCACCAACGAAGACATGTACAATCAAATTCAGCTGGGCGACGAATACGACCTGCTGTGTCCCTCCGAATATATGATCATGAAGCTTGCGGCCGAGGACTATCTGCAGCCGTACGACGAGAGCTTTTTCGACGTGAACGATCCGCATAACTACTATATCCGCAATGTTTCGCCCTATATCAAGGAGATGTTCGAAAGCAACCGCATCAACAAGGAAGACGCCGACGATACCTCCACCTGGGCCGACTACGCCGCGGGCTATATGTGGGGCGTTACGGGATTCACCTACAATCCCGCCTATATCCGGGACGAGAGCGTACTGCGGGAGTTGGGATGGGACATCATGCTCGAACCCGCGTTCAAAAACAAGGTGACGACCAAAGACAATGTGCGCGACTCGTACTTTGTGGCCCTTGCCATATGCTACCGCGACGAAATAGAGTCGCTGGACAAAACCGACCCCGCATACGGCGAAAAGCTTGCCGAGATCATGAACCGCACGGACGATGAGACCATCCGGCAAGTGGAAGCCGTCATGCGCGAAATGGACGAAAACATTTACGGATACGAGACGGATACGGGCAAGGCCGATATCGTAAGCGGAAAGATCTGGCTGAACTTTGCCTGGAGCGGCGACGCGGTATACGCCATGGATCTGGCCGAAGCGGGAGAAGACGAGGACGGAAACGAGGACGGCGAAAGTACCCTTTTAAATTTTTTTATCCCGGAAGAGTGCGCCAACCTGTGGTTCGACGGCTGGGTGATGCCGAAGGGCGCCAACCGTCAGGCGGCGCAGGCCTTTGTCAACTTCCTCTCGCGGCCCGACAATGCCGTGCGCAACATGTACTACATCGGCTACTCGGGCGTCATTGCGGGAGAAGAAGTTTTAACCTATATAAAAGACTGCTACGAAGTTGACCCCGACAGCTATGAAAGCGCTGAAGCGTATGTGGAATATGACCTTTCGTACTTTTTCGGCGACACCGTAGAGGCGGGCAGCGCCGTATTTTATGCCGACCGCGAACAGGCGGAAAAACGCCAGCTGCACGCACACTACCCCACGTTGGAAGTGACGTCGCGCTGCGCCGTCATGGACTATTACGGCGAAGAAGCCAACGAGGCGATCAACGAACTTTGGTCACGCGTCAAGGGCGAGACGCTGGACGCCTGGGCAATCGCCGTCATATGCGTCAGCGTCGTGCTGATCATCGCTGCCGTCCTATATGCAAAATTCGGCAACAAATTCGACCTGTTCCGCCCGCGCCCCAAAAAGGGATACCACCTGGTCAAACAACAATCGTGCAAGCAATAAAAAACGACGGAAAGCGGGCCGCGCATTGCGCGGCCCGCTTTCCGTCACTGTTCCATCCCCCTTTTTTTCGCGCCGGAACGGATCGCCGAACGCGGTCGCCCGCAATTCATCCGACGCTCCCGCTGTTGACGATCGGCTGCGCGTCTTTGTTTCCGCACAGCACCACCAAAAGATTGCTTACCATCTGCGCCTTTTTGTCGTCGTCCAGGGTGACGATCTCCTCGTCCGAAAGCTTTTCAAGGGCCATTTTTACCATGGATACCGCACCTTCCACAATTTTTTGCCGCGCGGCGATGATGGCGGAGGCCTGCTGGCGCTGCAACATGGCCGCGGCGATCTCCGGCGCATAGGCAAGGTGTGAAATACGTGCCTCGAGAATTTCGATGCCCGCAATGTCGGTGCGCGCCTGGATCTCACCCTTTAAGATGTCCGCCACTTCCTGCGCCGAACCGCGCAGCGACTTTTCGTCGCCGTTCGAGGAGACATCGTACGGATATTGGCGCGCCACCTGGCGGATCGCCGCATCGCACTGCGTAGAAAGATACGCCATGTAATTATCCACATTGAATACCGCGCGGGCGGTATTGACGATACGCCAGATGACGACGACGGAAATTTCGATCGGGTTGCCCTCTTCGTCGTTCACCTTCTGCTTTTCGTTGTTCAGCGTCATGGCCTTCAGCGAAAGTTTTTTGCTGGACGCGCCAAGCGATACGCGCGCCGGATTGACGGCGCTGCAAAACGGATTTACCCAAAAAAAGCCCTCGCGCGACAACGAGCCGTAATACTTTCCGAACAGCGTAAATACATACGCCTCGTTTGGCTGCAGCGTTTTGAATCCGCCCGTCAGAATAAGCCCCGCAATAAAGGTAAGCATGCCGCAGATCATGGCCGCGACCATGGGAGGAATGGCGTCTACCAGGATCGCGCCGGCGATGAACATCCCGAGGCCTGCAAGCATGACCGCCGGCACCACGATCAACATGCCCCATCCGCTCTTTCCGCGCAGTTTTTTTTCTTCGATCCCGCGATCTTTCCCAAGTCCGCAATCATTTGGCTGTACCACCACCGTATACCTCCGCAAAACTTTTTTTTATTTTATCACAGCGGCGGCACGCTGTCAAGACCCAACCGTTCCACGATTACGCCGCAAAAAAACCGCGCCCGAAGGCGCGGTCCGTTACGAGCATAGCTTGGACAAAATTTCCCGCACTGCCAGGCGACAGTGCTCGTATGTCAGTCCTCCCTGAAAATAGGCGACGTACGGCGCGCGGATGGGTGCGTCTGCCGACAGTTCTATGCTCGCCCCCGCATTAAACGTCCCCGCGGCCATGATCACTTTGCAGTCGTACCCCGGCATATCCCACGCTTCGAGCGTAACAAACGAATCGACGGGCGAAACGTCCTGCACAGACTGAATAAATGCCGTAAGCCGACGTTCGTTATCGAAACGGACGGCGCGCGTGATATCGGGCGGGACACGATCGAGCTTCGGGTAGTTTTCGTACCCGAGCGCCTCCATGCATTTCCCGATCAGCATGCTTCCTTTTAAACTCTGCGCCACAACGTGCGGGGCAAGAAACAACCCCTGATAGTACAGCTGATACCCGTAAGCGTACGAGCCGATCTCACCGCCCACCGAGGGCGCCGTAAGCCGGTTTTCACACATGGAAACATATGCCGCGCGCCCGGCAAAATAGCCGCCCGTGGGCGCCAGTCCGCCGCCGGGATTTTTGATGAGAGAACCCGCGATAAGGTCGGCGCCGACGTCGCATGGCTCCTGCAGCTCCACAAATTCGCCGTAGCAGTTATCCACGAAAATGCAGCCGGAAAAACCGTTCGCACGCACAAGGTCGCAAGCCGCGCCCAGCTCGGCGATCGTAAAGGAATCACGCAATTCGTACCCGCGCGAGCGCTGCAAATAGACCATGCGATACTTTTTGCCGCGCAGCGCAGCCGAAACCGCAGCGCCGTCGATCTTCCCCGCGACGTCCAACGACAGCACGTCAAACGAAATGCCGAAATCGGCCAGCGAACCGTTATTTTCGCCCCAGATCACCTTGCGCAGCGTATCGTACGGCGTTCCCGTAATGCAAAGCACGGCGTCGCCGGGACGCAGAACGCCGAACAACGCCACCGTCAGCGCATGCGTCCCGCTGAGCAGCGCAGGAGAGACCACGGCGCGCTCTGCGCCGAACACATGCGCGTACACCCTGCCGAGCGCCTCACGCCCCTCGTCGCCGTAGCCATAACCCGTGCTGGGCATAAAGTGCCGCAATGCGATCTGCTCGCTGCGAAAAGCGTTTAACACCTTTTCCTGGTTGCGGAAGGCCGTTTCGTCGATCGCACGAAAATAGGGTACAAGCGCCGCCTCGGCCCGCGCGATCTGCTCTTCAATCGTCATAATAGCGTATTGCCTCCTGCGCCGCATCTGTGGCGCACCCGGGCGCGATCCTCTGCAACCCGGGCAGTTTTTTAAAAAATGTGAGCTGCCGTTTGGCATAATTGCGTGTATTTTTAATTATTATGTCACGCATAGTACTTTGTGAAATTCGATTATTCAGATATTCAATGACCTCTTTATAGCCGATCCCCTGCATACACTGCGCATCCTCCGGCACCCCCGCCGCAAGCAGACCGCGCACCTCCCCAATAAGGCCCCCGGCAAGCATTTCGTCCGCGCGGCGCTCGATGCGGCGATACAGTTCCTCGCGCGGGTAGTCGATCGCCACCGCCGTATATTCAAAGCGCGGAACGCGCCCGTCGCGCTGTTCCGACTTCCGCTTCCCCGTCAGCTCGTATATCTCCAACGCGCGGATGACGCGCTTTACGTCGTTCGGGTGCAGTTTTGCGGCACTCTCCGCATCCACCTCTTTCAGCAGCGCGTGCAAAAAGAGTTTTCCGCGTTCGGCCGCGATCGTCTCGTATTTTTTACGGACGGATTCGCTGCCGCCCGTCTGCCCGAATCCGCTTTGAAAGAGCACGGCGTTCATATAAAACCCCGTTCCGCCGCACAACACGGGCGTCTTCCCGCGGGCGGCAATATCACGTACCGCCGCAAGCGCAAGTCGCTCGAAATCGTGCACCGAAAAGGACTCGCGCGGGTCGGCCACGTCGATCAGATGATGCGTAATTCCCTGCCGCTCTGCGATGCCAGGCTTGGCCGTTCCGATATCCAATCCGCGATACACCAGCAGCGCATCGCACGAAACGATCTCGCCGTTCAATCGTTTTGCGCACTCCACGGCCAGAGCCGTTTTTCCGCTGGCCGTAGGCCCGCATACCGCCAAAAGTTTCATACGATCCTCTTGAACATTTTTTCCAGATCGCTCTTTTTCAGCGTTACGACGGCAGGCCGACCGTGCGGACACTTCAGCTGCATGTCCCCGCCCATTTGCCCGATCAGGGCACGCGCCTCTGCTGCGTCCAGCCGTTTTCCGCCCTTTACCGCCGCCTTGCATGCGCAGGTCGCCAGACGATCCTGAAGCAGTTCGCTCAACCGAATGCCCCGCAGCGACTCCATCGACGAAAGCACCTCCGCAAAAAATGCAGCCGGGTCCAGCTCCGTCAGGTCGGCGGGGACGGCCGAAACGCGCATGCTGTTTTCGCCGAATTCATCGATCTCAAACCCCATTTCGCGCAGAAGCGGCGCATTCTTTTGCATAAAGACAAATTCCTGCGCGTTAAACGTCGCCACATACGGCACCAGCATGGGCTGCGAACAAACCGCCCGCCGTCCGATCTTCTCTTTTAACCGATCGAACAGGATGCGTTCGTGCGCGGCATGCTGGTCGATCAGATACGCGCGATCCCCTGCCTCGTATATGAGATATGTCTGAAACAGTTCGCCCTTATAAATGAGCGTATCGGGATCGATGCGATCCCTTTGCGCCTTCGTATCCGCCTCCAGCAGGAACCTTCTGTTTTCCGCAAACGCATCCTCCTGTATCCGTTCCGCCGCGGAGGGCGCGCGCACCTCAAGACGCGGCGCCTCACGCTCGAGCAAATGCGGTTCCGCCGACGGCATCGTTACGTCAAACTTTAATTGCGCTTTGGCCGCCTCGTACGTCATCTGCCGCACATCGGGACACGGTGCATGCGGCGCCTCGCCCGCCCCCGCTGCGGGGGCGGTTTCCGCGGGCACGTCCGCACGGGAAATCTCCTCCCGCGGTCCGGCCTCCCGCACGCCGACCAAATATTCCAGCGCGCGCGAATTTCCGTCCAGAACGGCAGAGACGATGGAATATACACAGCCGTAGACCACCTGATTGTCCGCAAACCGCACGTCCGCCTTGTTGGGATGCACGTTTACATCCACCGCCTCGGGCGGGATCTCCAAAAACAATACGTAAAAGGGATATTGCCGCTTCATCAGATAGCTCGCATAGGCGTTTGCGACGGCGGCCCCCACCGTTTGATTGACAACGCAGCGGCCGTTGACAAACAAGCTCTGCCACGTGCGATTTGGCTTGTAAAAATTACGCTTCCCCAAAAAGCCGCTCAGGCGAATGCCGTGCTTTTCGGCGCATATCTCCATGCAATTCTCCAGGATCCCGGCGCCGTATACGGCGGCCAGCGCCGCGGCAAGTCCGTCGCCGAACGAGCAGAACTTTGTTTTTCCGTCCGCGCTGTAGGTGAACGAAATATGCGGGCGCGACAGCAAAAAGCGCGCCATGACGGCGGTGATATCCGCCTCTTCCTGCGTATCCGACTTTAAAAATTTGCGGCGTGCGGGAACATTGAAAAACAGATCGTCCACCGTGACGACCGTTCCCTGCGCCCCTGCCGCGGGGACGACCGTCCCCATGACCCCGCCCTCGCAAGCAAGCGAAAACGCATCCTCCCCCTCCTCACGTGAGAGGATACACATGCGCGAGACCGCCGCAACGGAGGCGATCGCCTCGCCGCGGAACCCCAACGTAGAGACGGCAAACAGGTCGTCTGCCGACTTCAGCTTGCTGGTCGCATGCGGGGCAAAGGCGCGTGGCAGGTCGTCTTTTGCGATCCCGCAGCCGTTATCCGTTACGCGCACGCGCCGCTTGCCGCCGCCCTCGATCTCCACCGCGATCTGCGTCGCGCCCGCGTCGACGGCATTTTCCACCAATTCTTTTACGACGGAATAGGGACGGTCGACCACCTCGCCTGCGGCGATCCTGTTGTAGACGTCTGCGGAGAGCAAATTGATTTTTGTCACCGGTATTTCTCCTTCCACTCAGCCAGCAGCGCCAACGCCTGCATGGGCGAGAGCGCATTCACATCGATCCCGCGCAACTCCTCGCGCAGGGCGTCCTCCCGCGATTCCTCCTCCGCCGGGGACTGTATGGCAGATTCGCGCCGCTTTTCACCGCGTTCCAGCCCTTTTAAAATGATCTTGGCGCGCGCCGTGACTTCCTCCGGAACGCCCGCCAACGCCGCCACCTCCACGCCGAAACTGCGCGAGGCACCGCCCCGCACGATCTTGCGCAAAAACACGATCTGTCCCGCAAGCTCGCGCACGTTGATCTTGTAATTTTTAACGCCGTCCAGCTTGCCCTCCAGCTCGGTCAGCTCGTGATAATGCGTAGCGAACAGCGTTTTGGCGCGCACGTTCTGCGTCAGATATTCTATGACCGCCCACGCAATGGACAGACCGTCGAACGTGCTGGTCCCGCGGCCTACCTCGTCCAATATGAGCAGACTGCGCACGGTGGCGTTGCGCAAAATATTGGCGACCTCCGTCATCTCCACCATAAACGTACTGCGGTCGAGAATGAGGTTGTCGCTGGCGCCGATCCTGGTAAAAATGCGGTCGCACAGCGGAATGCGCGCGCGCTTTGCGGGCACAAAACTGCCCACCTGCGCCATAAACGTGATCAGCGCGATCTGCCTTAAGTAAGTACTCTTGCCCGCCATATTGGGCCCCGTGATGATCATGGTGCGATTTTCGGCGTTGTCCAGCACGCAGTCGTTCGGCACGAACCGCTCGCGCGAGATCGCCTCTACCACGGGATGCCGCCCCTCTTCCACCATAAGTTCGCCGTCCGCCGCAATGACGGGACGGCAGTATTTGTTTTCTTTGGCGACGACGGCAAACGACGTAAGACAGTCGAGCAGAGCGATCGCCCCCGCGATCTGCTGGAATACGGGAATATTTTTGGCCAAAACCGCCAGCAGTTCGCCGTACAAATGCTCTTCCAAACGGGCGGCCGCATCGTTGCTGCCTAAAATCTTGCGCTCCAGCTCGCGCAGTTCCTCCGTCGTATAGCGCGCCCCGTTGGCAAGCGTCTGACGCGGGATATAGGTATACGGGACCTTGTCTTTAAAGGAATTGCTGACTTCGATGTAATAACCAAACACACGGTTGTAGCCGACTTTTAAATTTTTGATCCCTGACCGCTCGCGCTCCCGCGACTCCAGCGCAAGCACAAGCGACTTGCCGTCGTCCTTTACGGCGCGCAGCTCGTCCAGCTGCGCGCTGTACCCGCGGCGAATGTACCCGCCGTCACGCAGCGTCGTCGCTTCGGGCGAGATCGCGCGGTCGAGCAGTGCGCAGATCTCCCCCGTGTCGACCAGATCGGCGGCGATCCCCCGCAGCAATTCCGACGAAAAACCGGTCAGCTGGAATTTTACGTTGGGCAAGGCCGCCAGCGATGCGGAGAGCGCAAGGCAATCGCGCGGCTGCAGGTTCCCGTTGGAAACGCGGCCGGTAAGGCGCTCGATATCGCGAATGGCGCCGAGCGTATCCGCGATCCCCATGCGCACGACGGTCGCCTTGTACAGTTCCTCCACCGCATCCAGGCGCCTTTCGATCTCCGCCTGTTCCAGCAACGGCGCGCTGAGCATGGAAACAAGCTTCCTTGCCCCCATCCCCGTCTTTGTTTTATCCAAAAGCCACAAAAGCGAACCGTAGCGTTTGCCTTCCGCGTTGTTTTTTAAAATTTCGAGATTTTTGACCGCGTTCGCGTCCAGCGTCATGCATTTCGCGGAGTCGATCAGCCGCAGGCGGTTGAGATTGGCAAGCGCGTGTTTTTGCGTCTCGCGCAGATATTCGATCAGGGCGCCCGCGGCACGCAGCACCTCGTCGGATGAGCGCAGTCCAAGCGCCTCGGCCGAGGCGGCGTGCAGCTGTTCCAAAACGCTCCTCTCCGCCGCTGCCTGTTCGAACGCCCGCGAGACATAGCATGAAAAAGCGGGCAGCGCGCCGCGCTGCGCCTCGGTATCTTCCCTGACCTCAAGCAAGAGCGCGTCGTTACAGATCACCTCCGCCACCGAAAGATTGATAAGGGTCGAAAGCAGCTGTTCGCGCCCCTCTTCGTGTGCGGCGTACAATTCGCCCGTGGTGATGTCCGCCCAAGCGAGCGCATAGCGGCCGTCGAGCCTGCAGGCGCACGCGATATAGTTGTTGCGTCTTTCATCCAGCTGATTTTCTTCGATCACCGTTCCGGCCGAAACGACGCGGATCACGTCGCGTTCCACCATGCCGCGGCCGGCAGTCGGTTCGGTCAGCTGCTCGCAGATGGCCACCCGCTCGCCCATCGAAACAAGTTTGGCGATATATGAATCCGCCGCATGAAACGGGATCCCGCACATGGGAGCGCGCTCTTTCAGCCCGCAGTCCCTTCCCGTCAGCGTAAGGTCGAGCAGTTTGGAAACGCGGACCGCGTCGTCGAAAAACATCTCGTAAAAATCCCCGAGACGGTAAAACAACACACAGTCTTTATACTTTTCCTTCATGGAAAGGTAATGTTCCATCATCGGCGAAAGCGCCATCGTTTTTCCTCCGTTACTCAAGTTCCCCGTACAGCGATATCCCGCGGGCGTCCGTCACCTTCAGGCGGACAAACTGCCCGACACAGTTGGTCTCCGACCGGAAGTACCCCATGCGCCCCAGCGGCTCGCGCCCGAAATACAGCCCTTTTTTGGCGTCATAATCCTCGCACAGTACCTCCGCCGTGCGGCCCACATAGCGTTCGCTCTTTTTGCGCGTGTTCTCGTTGACGCAGGCGATCAACCGCGTAAGCCGGTCTTTGGCGACCTCTTCCGGGATCCGCCCCTGCATTTCGGCCGCTTTGGTGCCCGTCCGCGGCGAATAGACGAACATGAACGCAGATGAAAAGTCCGCCTCGCGCACCAGCGACAGCGTCTGTAAAAATTCTTCCTCCGTTTCGGTTGGAAACCCCACGATAAGATCGGTCGTGATCTCCGCGTCGGGGATCGCCGTGCGCAGCATGGCGACCTTCTGTAAATACTGCTCGCGCGTATAGCGGCGGTTCATCAGCGACAGGATCCTGTCGGAACCGGACTGCGCGGGAAGATGTACCAAATTGCAGATGTTTGGGTGTTTTTGGACCACCTCCACCAGGCGTTCGGAAAAATCTTTCGGGTGCGACGTCATAAACCGAAGGCGGAAATTGCCTTCGACCGAGGCGACGCGATCGAGCAGCGCGGGAAAATCTACCTCGCCGTCACGATACGAATTAACGTTTTGGCCAAGCAGCGTGATCTCATGATATCCCTGCGCCGCCAACGCGGAGACCTCGCGCAGGATGTCGTCCGCACGGCGGCTCACTTCGCGGCCGCGCACATAGGGAACGATGCAATACGAGCAGAAGTTGTTGCAGCCGTAGGTGATATTGACCCAGGCATTGGGATACCCGGTGCGATAGGCCTGAATGCCGTCCTCCGCGCCGCGGCGCGCGTCGTACAACGAAACGACGCGCCGTTCGTTCTTTTTGCGCGCCAGCAGATCGGGAAGTTCGCTGAGATTATGCGTGCCGAAAATGATGTCGACAAACGGAAATTTTTCTTTCAGCAGCTGTGCCTTCCCCGCCTCCTGCGCCATGCAGCCGCCGACAGCGACGATCAGCCCTCGCCTGCTCTTCTTTAACTTTTTCAGCGCGCCGATATTGCCGAAGGCGTGGTTTTCGGCATTTTCGCGGATACAGCAGGTGTTGAACACGATGATATCCGCCTCTTCAAGCGGAGCCTCTTCGTCGTAGCCCGAGGCGCGCAGGATCCCGGCGATCTTTTCCGACTCGTGCAGATTCATCTGGCAGCCGTACGTAACGATATGATATTTCATACTCTGAATGGCCCTTATATTGCGTCGGCACGGTCATACCGCGCCGCAATTTACGATAAATTTACGATAAAAACGAGGGAAGCTCCCCCAGCACCTCGCCCACCTTTCCGCGCACGACCAACGTGCACTTTCCGTCCAGCGGGGTCGCATCGCGGTTGATCAGCACCAACCGATCGCCGCGGAAATAATCGATGAAGCCGGCCGCCGGATACACGGTGAGCGACGTCCCGGCAACGATCAGCGTATCCGCACGTTCGATGGCGCGCACGGCGCCCTCGACGGTAGCAGCGTCCAGCGGCTCACCGTACAATACGACGTCCGGCTTGATCGTACCGCCGCAGCGGCAGCGCGGCACGCCCGTACCGCTTGCGATCTCCTCCGCAGAGTAAAACACGCGGCACTTTGTACAGTAATTGCGGTGCACGCTTCCGTGCAGTTCGTACACTGTTTTGCTGCCCGCAGCCTGATGCAGTCCGTCGATATTCTGCGTTACGACGGCAAGCAGTTTTCCCGCACGCTCCCAATCGGCCAGTTTTTTGTGCGCCGCATTGGGCTTTGCATGAAGCGGCAGCATCTTTTCCCGATAAAAACGAAAAAATTCCTCGGGATGTGCGTAAAAATAGGACGCGCTGAGCATCACTTCGGGCGAGACGTCGTATTTTTGGCGATACAGTCCGTCCTCGCTGCGAAAATCGGGGATGCCGCTCTCCGTCGAAACGCCCGCGCCGCCGAAAAACACCATTCCGCTGCTCTTCGTTACGATCTCTTCCAGCGTCATAACTCCCTCCGACGCACGATTATATCATATTTACGATTTTTTTTCAACAAAAGCCGAAAGGTATCCGAAAGATTTTGTAAAAATACGCTCATACTGTCCGCAAATGAAACGCGCGATCACTCTTCTTATGGTTCTGCTCGGCATGGCGGCCGTTCCCGTCCTTGCCGCGCTCTTTTATTATGTCGGCGTGACGGCAAACGTACGCCTCGACCCCGATAAACTTACGCCGGATACGGCGTTTGCGGAGCTGTACGACGGCGACGGACGTCCAATAGAGTGCGCGGCGGCGCAGGGCGACGTGCCCGGCAGCGATATCCCGGATCATGTAAAAAATGCCTTTGTGGCCGTGGAGGACAAGCGCTTTTACCGGCATTCCGGCCTGGACCTGCGCCGGATCGCCGCCGCGGTCGTACACAATCTGACGCGCCGCTCCTTTTCGGAGGGCGCTTCGACCATCTCGCAGCAACTGATCAAAAACACTCACCTGACCAACGAAAAGACCATAGCGCGAAAACTGAAGGAACTGAAACTGACGCGTGCGCTGGAAAAGCGCTACACTAAGGAAGAAATTTTAGAGCGGTATTTAAACTCCATCTACTTCGGACACAAGGCATTCGGAATCGGCGGAGCCGCCGCGTTCTACTTCGGAAAACAGCCGAGCGATCTTTCGGTCGCCGAGGGCGCTATGCTGGCGGCGCTCATCCGCTCGCCCAATCGCTACTCGCCCTTCCGCGATCCCGAAAAATGCCGTGCGCGGCGCGATCTGGTATTGCGGCTGATGCGCGAGCAGGACTATCTGACCGGATATGCTTACCGCGCCGCAGCGGCGGAATCGCTGCCCGAACAGCCGGCCGAACAGACAAAAAATGCCTATTGCGCGCGCGTCTACGAAGAATTGGCGGCACTCATCCCCGAACGCGCCTGCGGCGGCTGGAATGCGCTGCGCGTATATACCTACTGCGACGGCGCACTGCAGCGGGCGGCGGAATCGCTTGCATGCGACACGGATCTGTGCGCCGTCGTGCGCGACAATGCACAAAACGCCCTGCTGGCACTGCATGCCACGGCGGGAACACCCAAACGCCCGCCCGCCTCGATCATAAAGCCGCTGCTCGTCTATGCGCCCGCCTTGGAAGAAAATCTTATCTCCCCGGCGACCCCCGTCGCGGACGAAAAAACCGATTTCGGCGGCTATGCGCCCGACGATTACGGCGGCGCGCGCGGAGGATACATGAGCGTGCGCGAAGCGCTGGCGCACAGCGCAAACATTCCTGCCGTAAAACTCTTAAACTGCCTGGGCGTCGACCGCGCCGCAGCATACTTGCAGCGTATGGGGCTTGCCGTCGGAAAACGCGACCGATCGCTGGCGCTGGCGCTGGGCGCCATGGAACACGGATTTACGCTGCCACAGCTCGCCGACGCCTACGCGACGTTTGCAAACGAAGGCATGTTTGCGCCCGCAAGCGCGATACGGCGCATCGAGGATCGCAGCGGAAAGGTGCTGTACGAACACCGGCCCGCGACGCGGCGCGTCTTTTCGGAAGACGTGTGTTATTTGATGAACGACATGCTGCAGACGGCGGCGCGGGAAGGGACCGCAAAAAAGCTGAAGACGCTCCCCTTTCCCGTCTGCGCAAAAACGGGAACGGCGGGCGCAAAAGATAAAAACACCGATGCATATTGCATCGGCTATACCAAAGACACCGTGGCGGCGGTATGGATGGGAAATGCCGACAACACGCCCGTCGCCGTCACGGGAGGCGGCGCTCCCGCAGGTGCCGTGCAATCGCTGCTGAAAACGATCGCCAAAAAACGCAAACCGAGCGCGTTTGCGGCATGCGAACAAGTCGTGCGCCTGCGATACGATCGTCAGATTTACTTGAACGAGCACGCCGTGGTGCTGTCCGATCCCGCCGCGCCGCCCTACGACGACCCTGCGGAGCTGTTCCGCCGCTGTGCACAGCCTACAAAAACCAGCACACGGTTTTCTCATCCGCACATCGCCAAACCTCGCATCGAGGTGCAAAATGGCGCCGTCAATATAATATTATGTCAGGCAGAGTACTACGATTATGAAATAAAAAGAGAAAACCGTGGCAAATATACCACGATCTACAGCGGAAAATATTGCAAGATCATCCGTGACAATTCTGTCTGCGCGGGTGAGCGTTACGAATACAGCGTGACCCCTTTATATAACGGACGGCGCGGCGATACGGTCGTTTTGCCGCAGGTATCTTTGCCGGGACCGCACGGCGGACCCGACGATTGGTGGAAGGACGATCGCTCCCCCGGCGCTCAGATACGGACGGCCTCAAGCGATGTCATCGCTTCGGCAACGAGCCCCTCTATGTCCAGCTTTTTTTCCTCTTCTTCAATAAACGAGAGCTTGGGCTTTATGGCGGGAAATTCCGGCAAAAACACCGTGCAGCAATCCTCATAGGGCAAAACGGAGGTATCGAATGTCCCTATCTTTTTTGCGCGAACGATGATCTCCTCTTTGTCGAATCCGATCAGCGGGCGCAGCACGGGCAGCGTTACGACCGCGTTGGACGAGGTGATCCCCTCGATCGTCTGCGACGCCACCTGACCCAGGCTTTCGCCCGTGATCAGACAGCGCCCGTCCCGTTGGCGCGCAAAGCGCTCGGCAATGCGGAACATAAAGCGCCGCAGCAGCGTTACGTTGAGTTCCGCCGCGCACTTTTTATGGATCTCCTCCTGAATGTGCGTTACGCTTACGGTATACAGCGTATCGCTTCCCGCATAGCGCGAGAGGATGCGCGCAAGGTCGGCAACCTTGTCGCGCGCCTGCTCGTTGGTATAGGGATAGCTGTGAAAGTGCAGATATTCCACCGTCATGCCGCGTTTGGCCATCATATAGCCGGCAACGGGCGAATCGATCCCGCCGGAGATCAGCAGCACGCCCTTTCCAGATGTCCCCACCGGCATGCCGCCCGCCCCTTGCAAAAAGGTGCCGAATACCAACGCCACACCGTTTTCGCGGATGTCGAGATAGACGTACGCCTGCGGCGCATGCACGTCGACGCGCAGCAACGGACGCTCCTCCAAAAGGCGCGCGCCGATCTCTGCGTTCAGCTGCATGGAAGTCAGCGGGTACGTTTTATCGGCGCGGTGCGTCTCAACCTTAAACGTGCCGTTGTGCGGCGCAACGAGGCACACGGCCGAATAAATACTGCCCAAATCGTTGGCAACGAGGTAGCCGAACGAATAGGAGTGAACGCCGAACACGCGGGAGATGCGCTCTTCGATCTCCTCCACGTCCGCATCGGCAAAGCCTGTGACCAGATAACGCCCGCTGGTGCGGCGCAGTTCGTGTCGCAGCCCCTTTAACGCCTTTTCTAAATTGACGGAAAAGACCCGCTCAAAGTATCCGCGGTTCTTTCCCTTTAAATGAATTTCCGCATAGCGGATGATGATGACCTGTTGAATGATGTTGACCTGTTCCATATGTTCTCCCGCGTCATTCCGCGGCGGCCGCCTCGTTCAGCCGCGCGGCGGCAGCGACGACCTCCTCTTCCGTGGTCGAGGGCGAAAAGCTGACGCGCAGCACGCCGTCGAGCACCTCTTTTTCATAGCCGCAGGCCTCTATTACGCGGCTGTGCGGTTTTTTTGAACTACAGGCGCTTCCGGTACCGACGGCGACGCCCGCGTCCCACAGCCGCCGCTGCAACACCTCGCCCCGCTTCCCGGGAGCGGACACCGTTAAAATATAGGGCGTGCCCGTACGCGGAGAAAGGCGCACGAACCGCACAGGATCCAGCAGCGACCAAAGCCGTTCACGGCACGCCTCCGCTCGCGCCGCATCCTCGTTTATACGAGCAGACCTGCTTTGCGCCGCATAGTAAAAACAGGCGATCCCGAACACGTTTTCCGTGCCGCTGCGCAAACCGTTTTCCTGTCCCCCGCCAAAGAGGTAGGGCTGCAGCGCCGTATAACCCTTGCGGCGAAACAGCGCCCCCGTCCCCTTCAGGCCGCCGATCTTATGCGCGCTGACCGAATACAGATCGATATCTCTTGTGAGACGAACGGGTATTTTTCCGTATGCCTGCACGCCGTCGCTGTGAAATACGGCGCGCGGATTTTTTTCTTTTACGCGGCGCGCCAGCGCGGCAACGGGGTTGATCGCCCCCGTCTCGTTGTTGACATGGACGACCGAGACCAGCGCCGTCCTTTCGTCCACCAACGAAAGCAGCGCCGCCTCGTCCACGCTTCCGTCCGCACGGAGCGGAGCAAAACGCACCTCCGTTCCGCGATTTTTCAATTCGTTGCAGGCGGCCCAAACGGCGGCATGTTCGCCCGCGGTGGCGACCACGTTTCCGCGGCGTCCCGCCGAAAATACCGCCTGATTATCGGCCTCCGTTCCGCACGACGTAAAGACTGCGTCGAACAGCGCGGCGTCTGCAACGGTCTGCGTCAGATACCGGCGCGCCTCTGCGATCAGACGTGCCGCTACAACGCCGCCGTGATAGCGCGCCGAGGGATTGTAATATACTTCTTCTGCATAGGGAAGCGCCCGTTGCAGCGCCTCTTGCAGTGGCGCCGTAGTCGCCGCGTTATCCAAATAGATCATTTTGCCTCGAACTTGTTTCTTCCGGCGGCACGCACCAAAAATTCCAGCATCACCCTGCGGCACTCCAGTACATACAGCGTCTTTTCGATCGTGCTGGAATACAACAGATAGATAAATTCTTTCTCTTCGCATGGATGCTTGTTCGGCGTGAGGAACACCGCCTTTTTCCCGCGCTGTCCCGCAAGCGTGCGGCTATACGATTCACTTTCGTAAAAACCGATCTTTAAGAGCTGATCGATCTTGATGATAAGCAGCAGCTTGCGCGACTTGCCGTTGAACACCTTGGTGATGCGCAGCTCGTCCTCGACATAGGTATAATCGTAACTGACGTTAAAGCGGCGCTTGATCAAAAAACAGATCACTCCCACCGCTGCCACCAACACGATCCCAAGCACCCAGGTAACAATGGTAAACGCACGCTCGAACGTCGTAAGCTCGTCCGCCCAGATCATACTCGGCACATAGGACAGCGAAAAGAACAGCAGGACGCCCGTTATGACGAAAAAGATGATGCCGATCACATGAAAGACCGTATACCTGCGCCGTTCGGACGCCTCATTCGCCGACACGGCGCTTTCTTCGTACAAAGCCGCGTTCGCCATTAAAACTCCACCGTGCCCTCGTAAATTTTTTCAACATTTCCGGTGAGCGTTACGCTGCCGTCGGAAGCATAGCGCACGATAAGGTCGCCGCCCTTGAGCTTTACGGTGATGTCGGTATCGGCCTTACACAGCCCGTTAAGCACGCAGGCCACCGCAGCGGCCGCCGCGCCCGTTCCGCAAGCCCAGGTCTCGCCGTTGCCGCGCTCCCACACGCGCATTTTTACCGTGCTTTCATTGGCGACGCGAATAAATTCCACATTCGTCTTTTGCGGGAAATACCTGCTGTTTTCAATGCGCGGGCCCAACGTAGAGACGGGCACATCGTCAACCTTGTCGCAGAAGATGACGCAGTGCGGGTTGCCCAGGTTGACCAGCGTTACGCGATACTCCTTGCCGTCGATCTCCATGGGATGGTTGACGATCTTATCGCCCGACCACACCGAAGGGATGCGCTCGCCGTCGAATACTGCCGTACCCAGGTCGACGCTGGCCGACGTTACGACGCCGCCGAACGAATATACCCGCACCTCTTTTACGCCGCTGAGCGATTCGATCGTCATGCACTCCTTACGGACGATCCCCTTCTCGTACAGGTACTTGGCGACGCAGCGGATGGCGTTGCCCGCGATCTGCCCTTCGCTCCCATCCTGGTTGAAGATGCGCATCTTTGCGTCGGCGACGTTCGATTTTTCGATGAGCACGATCCCGTCGCCGCCGATGCCGTAATGGCGGTCTACAAAGTTGATCGCCAAAGACTCGGGACAGGTGATCTTGCCCTCCATGTCTTCAAAATAAATATAGTCGTTGCCGCAGGACTGCATTTTGGTAAAGACGAGCTCCGTCTTTTTGGTGCGCAGAGCATTGATGTCGACCAACTCGGTATTGTACTCGGTAAACTTGCTGGCGATGATGTCGCACAGGGCGTTGGCCGTATCGAGGGAGGTCAGCACCGTAATACCCGAGAGAATGGCATGGTGATGCAGCTCGATGTAGTCGGCAATGGAATCGACGTCCGTTTTGCCCGTGTAAATGATATAGTCGATCTTTCCCTCGTCCATCAGCTTAGAGACCTGTTTGGTCGCCTTCAGACGATCGACCACCATAACGTCGATACCCAGCTCGGAGATGACCTTTGCCGTGCCCGCCGTCGCATACAGACTGCAGCCCAGATCGGCAAACTTTTTGGCAATGGAGACGATTTCGAACTTGTCCTGATCGTTTACGGTAAAGTAGACTCCGACCGGTCTTTCCTTGGTGGGATGGCACATTTTAAAGCCCGCCGCCACCAGACCTTTGAACAGCGCCTCTTCGATCGTCTTACCGATGCCGAGTACTTCGCCGGTCGATTTCATCTCCGGCCCTAACTGGGAGTTGACGTCGTTCAGCTTTTCGAAACTGAACACGGGCACCTTTACCGCCACATACGGCGAATTGGGATACAGCCCCGTTCCGAATCCAAGACGCTTTAACTTGGCCCCCACCATGATCTTGGTCGCCAGCTCCACCATGGGGACGCCCGTCACTTTGGAGATGTAAGGAATGGTGCGCGACGCACGGGGATTGACCTCGATCACATACAGCTGGTTCTGATAGATGAGGTATTGGATATTGATCAGCCCCTTTGTCTTTAACGAAAGCGCAAGCTGCGTGGAGATATCCACGATCTTTTTCAGCATGGCGTCGCTCAGATGATAGGGCGGATACACCGCAATGGAATCGCCGGAGTGCACGCCCGCACGCTCGATGTGCTGCATGATGCCGGGGATCAGTACGTCCGTCCCGTCCGAAATGGCGTCCACTTCCAGCTCCGTCCCCATCAGGTACTTATCGCACAAAACGGGGTTTTCTATCTTCTGCGAGAGAATGACGTCCATGTACCGCGAAATATCGTTTTCGGTAAAGGCGATCGTCATATTCTGCCCGCCGATGACGTACGAAGGCCGCAGCAGTACGGGATAGCCCAGCGTCTCTGCCGCACGGATCGCCTCTTCCTTGGTCATAACGGTAAGCCCCTTGGGACGGGCGATATGGAAGTTTTCCAGCAATTCGTCAAAGCGCTCGCGGTCCTCCGCCATGTCGACGGAATCGGCGCTCGTGCCCAGAATGCGCACGCCCTTTTTGTCGAGATAGCCGCACAGTTTGATCGCCGTCTGCCCGCCGAAGGTGATGACGACCCCGTACGGCTTTTCTACGTCGATCACGTTTTGCACGTCTTCGGGCGTGAGCGATTCAAAATACAGCCTGTCAGCCGTATCGAAGTCGGTAGATACGGTCTCGGGGTTGTTGTTGATGATGATCACCTCATACCCTAGCTCTTTCAGCGTCCACACGCAATGCACGGACGAGTAATCGAACTCTATGCCCTGTCCGATGCGGATGGGCCCCGAACCGATGACAATAATGCGCTTTTTCTTGCTGTTTTTTACAAACGGGACGGCCTCGTCGTGATCAAGCTCGTCGTACGTCGAATAAAAGTACGGCGTTTTGGCAGCAAATTCCGCGGCGCAGGTATCGACCATTTTAAAGACGGCGCGGCGATGCATGGGAAGTTTTTCCCCCGAGATGCGCTGCAGCGCCCGATCGGGATAGCCCAGCTTTTTGCCCTCCATGTATTCCGCGCGCGTGATCTTGCGGCCGGCGATCTTATTTTCGTAGTCGATCAGGTTTTTAAACTTGTTCAAAAACCACTCGTCGATCTTGGTCACCGCGTAAATTTCGTCGATCGATATCCCCTTTTTGATGGCGGCATACACGGCAAACAGCCGCTCGTCCGTCATTTTTCCGATTTCTGTGCGCAGCTCCTCCGCACTCATCTGCACAAACTTGGGATGATCCAGCGTGTCCAGCCCGATCTCCGCGCCGCGCACCGCCTTCATGATCGCCTGCTCGAAGGAGGTGCCGATCGCCATGACCTCGCCCGTGGCCTTCATACGGGAACCGAGCTCGCGCTTGGCGTACAAAAATTTATCGAAGGGCCACTTGGGCAGCTTGACCACCACATAATCGATGGCCGGCTCAAAACAGGCAAACGTCTTGCCCGTAACGTCGTTTCTGATCTCGTCGAGCGTATAGCCGAGCGCGATTTTTACGGCCACCTTGGCGATGGGATACCCCGTGGCCTTGCTTGCCAGCGCCGACGACCGCGAGACGCGGGGATTCACCTCGATGACCGCGTACTCAAAGCTGTCCGGATAGAGCGCAAACTGGCAGTTGCACCCCCCCTCGATCCCAAGCTCTGTGATGATGTTCAGCGAGGCGGTGCGCAGCATCTGATACTCCTTATCGGAGAGGGTAACGGCGGGCGCGATGACGGTGGAATCGCCCGTATGGATCCCGACGGGATCGACGTTTTCCATCGAGCAGACGGTGATCACGTTTCCGGCGCTGTCGCGCAGCACTTCAAATTCGATCTCCTTCCAGCCGCCGATGTATTTTTCGATCAGCACCTGCGTAATGGGAGAGAGCATCAGACCGTTGTGCGCGATCAGGCGCAGTTCCTCTTCGTCGTGCGCCACGCCGCCGCCCGCGCCGCCCAACGTAAAGGCGGGCCGTACGATGACGGGATAGCCCAGCTTGTCGGCCACGGCTACGCATTCGTCCACCGTGTAAGCGATATCGGAAGGAACGACGGGCTGACCGATCTTTTCCATCGTCTCTTTAAAGAGTTCACGGTCTTCGGCGCGGTCGATCGCGTCGAGCTTGGTGCCGATCAGCTTTACGCCCCACTCATCCAAAAAGCCCTCTTTGGCAAGCTTGCAGCCCATGGTAAGACCGGTCTGACCGCCCAGCGAGGCAAGAAGCGAATCGGGCCGCTCTTTGATGATGATGCGCTTTAACGAATCCAGCGTAAGCGGCTCCAGGTAAATTTCGTCCGCCAGCATTTTATCCGTCATGATGGTCGCGGGGTTAGAGTTGCACAGCACCACGTTTACCCCGGCGTCTTTAAGTACGCGGCAGGCCTGCGCGCCGGCATAATCGAACTCTGCGGCCTGTCCGATGACGATGGGTCCTGACCCGATCACAAGAACCTTTTTGATATCCGCTCTTTTAGGCATTTTCTTTCTCCTTCTTCATGCAGTCGATAAAACGGTCGAACAAAAAATTGGCGTCGTGCGGACCGCCGCAGGCTTCGGGGTGGAACTGCACGGTAAACGCATTTACGGCGGGATACTCCACGCCTTCACACGTGCCGTCGTTGGCGTTGACGAACGTCAGATTTCCCACCGTGCGGATGGAATCGCTGACCACTTCGTATCCGTGGTTTTGGCTGGAGATGAACACCTTGCCCGTAGCAAGATCTTTAACGGGTTGGTTCGCTCCGCGATGCCCGTATTTCATTTTGCGCGTTTGGCCGCCCATGGCCAACGCCAGCAGCTGATGCCCGAGGCAGATGCCGAAAATAGGTTTTTTGCCGATCAACTTGCGGATATTTTCGATGACCGCGGTATTTTCGGCAGGATCGCCCGGGCCGTTCGTCAGCATAATGCCGTCCGGGGCGAGTGCAAGCACTTGCTCGGCCGTATACCAATAGGGCACTTCCGCAACACGGCAGCCGCGCTTTAACAGCTCGCGTACGATGTTTTGTTTGGCGCCGAAATCGTAGAGGACGACGCGCGGACCGCCCTCGGCGCCCGATTCGCGCACCTCACCCGACGAAACCGCCTTCACCGCGTCCTTTACGCGATAGCTCTTCAGCGCGGAAAGATCCTTCAGCGGCTTAAACGTGATCGCCGCGTTCATAACGCCGACTTCGCGCACGATGCGCGTCAGCTCGCGCGTGTCTACGCCATAGATCGCGGGGATGCCCTGTTCCTTCAAAAAGGTCTCCAGCGTCATTTCACAGCGGAAGTTGGAGGGCGTATCGCACTTTTCGCGCACGACGTATGCCGTAAGCCAGCACTTCGGGCTCTCTTGATCGAAGAGGATCACGCCGTAATTCCCGATGAGCGGAAACGTCTGCGTGACGATCTGTCCGTAATAACTCGGGTCGGTAAGCGTTTCGATATAGCCCGTCATGCCCGTCGTGAACACAAGCTCGCCCAGCGCCTCTTTTTCGGCGCCGAACGAATAGCCTTCGAATACCTTTCCGTTTTCCAGCGTAAGATATACCTTTTTTTCCATAACTTCTCCTTACCGCTTATTTCATGACTTTGCACAGGACTGCTTTCTGCGCATGAAGTCTGTTTTCCGCTTCTTCAAAAATTTCATCGGCGTGCGCCTCGAATACGTCGGCGGCGATCTCCTCGCCGCGGTGCGCCGGAAGACAATGCAGCACCATGGCGTCCGGCTTGGCAGCCGCCATGACCGACGCATTCACCTGATATCCCGCAAATGCCGCCGCGCGCTTGGCGCGCTCCTCTTCCTGCCCCATCGAAGCCCACACGTCGGTGTACACAACGTCGGCGTCCTTTGCCGCCTCTTCGGGCGAACGGGTCAGGGTGAACAGGCCGCTCTTTTCGGCCATCGCCGTAAGCGCGGCGTCCGGCTCGTACCCCTCGGGGCAGGCGATGGAAAACGCCATGCCCGTCTTAAGGGCGCCTACCATCAGCGAATTGGCCATATTGTTGCCGTCTCCCACAAAGCACATCTTTAACCCCTTGAACGCCCCCTTTCGCTCGCGGATGGTCATGAGGTCGGCAAGCACCTGACAGGGGTGGCAATAGTCCGTAAGCCCGTTGATAACGGGGATGGAGCCGTACCTGGCAAGGTCCTCCACTTCCTGCTGGGCAAAGGTGCGGATCATGATGCCGTCGAGATAGCGCGAAAGTACGCGCGCCGTGTCCTGCACCGGTTCGCCGCGCCCGATCTGCAGGTCGCGGTTGGAAAGAAACAGCGCGTGGCCGCCCAGCTCGTACATCCCTACCTCAAAAGAGACGCGCGTACGCGTGGAAGATTTCTGGAAGATCATGCCAAGCTTTTTCCCCTCCAGATATTTTTTGAAAATGCCGTTCTTGCGCTCGTACTTCAGCTGATCGGCCAAATTGAGCACGGACAGGATCTCCTCGCGCGAGAGATCGGCAAGCTTTAACAAATGCTTCATGCAAGCACCTCCTTTAAAATGGACAGACCCTCGTCCATCTCCGTTTTGGTAATGGTGAGCGGCGGGACAAGGCGCAGCCGCTCGTGCGCCGTTAAAACGAGCAATCCGCGATCCAGGCACTCCGCGGCGACCGCCTTGGCGTTCTTTTCGATCTCAAGGCCGATCATCATGCCCAGGCCCGTTACGCCCCGCACGCCGTCGAGCCCCTTTAATTTGGCACGCAGATACGCCGCCTTCCCCTGCACTTCCAGCAAAAATTCGTCCGTGAGCCGCGATATCACATTGACCGCGCCCGCGCAACAAACCGGATTCCCGCCGAAGGTAGAACCGTGGTCGCCCGGCTGAAGCACGTGCTCCGTCTTGTCGAAAAACAGGCACGCGCCGATGGGCAGCCCGCCGCCCAACCCCTTGGCCGTTGTGACGATGTCGGGCGAAATGCCATAGTGCTGATAGGCGTACAACTTGCCCGTGCGCCCGTTGCCGCACTGCACCTCGTCGCAGATCAGCAAAATATCGCGTTCTTTACAGTAGGCCTCCAGCGCCCTGACGAAGGACTCGGACAACGCCGTTACGCCGCTTTCGCCCTGCACGCACTCGATGATCACCGCGCACGTCCTCTCGTCGGCGACGCGGCGGATGTCGTCCATATCCTTTTCGGCGCTCACTATCCCCGGAACAAAGGGCGAAAACCAGCGGTGAAAGGCCTCTTGTCCGGTCGCGGAAAGGGTAAACAGCGTTCTACCGTGAAAGCTGTCCTTTAACGATACGATCCCGGCGCGCACGCCATCGCCGTATTTTTGCGCCGAATATTTGCGCGCCGCCTTCAGGGCGCACTCGTTTGCCTCGGCGCCGGAGTTGGCAAAAAATACGCGCTTCGCCCCGGAGCGGGTGCACAGCAGCTGCGCAAGCCGACTCTGCGGTTCGGCATAATAATAGTTGCACACATGTTGGATCTTATTCAGCTGATCGATGACCGCCGCCTTCCACGACTCGTCGTTAACGCCGAAAATATTCGTCGCGATCCCCGCGCCGAAATCGATATACGTCTTTTGATCGGTGGAAAGAAGCGTTGCATTCTTGCCGCCGGCAAACGCCACGGGAAAGTAGGCGTACGTTTCGGCGTGATAAGCCCGATCCAATTCACGAATTTCAGAAAAATCCATAAAAACCCCGCAATCGTAAAGAAGGACTGATAAAAATCAGTCTCCCTTTACAAACATTGTTCCCAGACCTTCGTCCGAAAGCAACTCCAACAAAATAGAATGTTTTACTCTGCCGTCCGTAATAAATACGCGGCCCACGCCGTTGCGGATGGCGTCGCGGCAGCACTGCACCTTGGGGATCATCCCGCCGGAAATAACGCCCTCTTTGATGAGCGAAGGGATATCGGACACATACACTTTTTTGATGAGCGACGACGAGTCGTCGCAGCTGCGCAGCAAACCGCGTACGTCCGTCATGAGGATCAGGCTCTCCGCCTTGAGCGCGCCGGCAATGGCCGAAGCCGCCGTATCGGCGTTCACGTTATAAATATTCCCCTGTTCGTCGTACCCCACGGTAGAAATGACGGGCAGATACCCCGCGGACAGACAGTTTAAAATAAGATCGGTATCCACCCGCTCGATCTTGCCCACAAAGCCGAGCTCGTCGCCCTCTTTGCTGCAGCAAAGCATGTTTCCGTCGATGCCGGAAAGCCCCACCGCTCTGGCGCCAAGCAGGCCCAGGTGATGCACCAACCCCTTATTGACCTTGCCCGCCAGCACCATGCGTACCACTTCGGCCGTCTCGGCGTCGGTATAGCGGAGCCCGCCGACAAAGCGCGAAGGGATCCCCATCCGCTTCAGCGTCTGCGAAATTTCGGGGCCGCCGCCGTGGACGAGCACGACCTTGATGCCGACAAACTGCAAAAGGGTCATGTCACGCATGACCAATTGCTTCAGCCCCTCGTCCGTCATGGCGTTGCCGCCGTATTTTACGACAAGGATCTTGTTCTGATATTTTTCGATGTAAGGCATTGCCTCCAACAAAAACTCTGCCTGTTCTTGTTTTCCCATCACGTTCTGTAGTCTCCGTTGATCTTTACATACTCGTACGTCAGATCGCATCCCCACGCCGTGGCGCAGCGACGCCCCCCGTGCAGGTCGACCTCTATGCCAATCTCCCGCTCGGAGAGAACGCGTTTTGCCTCCTCCTCCGAAAACGACACGCCGCGGCCGCTGCGGCATACCGCGACGCGGCCCGCTGACGACGCAAAGTCGACGTCGATCGCGTCGACGTCGATCGCGGCGCCGGCATATCCCAGCGCGCACAGCACCCGTCCCCAATTGGCGTCCGCGCCAAACATGGCCGCCTTTACCAAATTGGAATTGATCACCGATTTTGCGCACAGATCGGCCGTCTTCTGCGTCTTCGCCCCGCGTACGCGGCACTCGATCAGCTTTGTCGCCCCCTCGCCGTCGGCGGCAAGCATGCGACACATGGCAACGGTGACCGCATGCAGCGCGCGGCAGAACGCGCGGTAATCCGCGCCGGGCGCGGCGATCTCGGCATTGCCTGCCAGGCCGTCGGCCATGATGCACAGCGTATCGTTGGTAGAAGTATCACGGTCGACGGAGAGCATGTTCAGCGAACGCTTCACGTCTTCAGAAAGGGCGCGCTGCAGCATCTGCGAAGAGATGGCGGCGTCCGTAGTGATAAACATCAGCATGGTGGCCATATTGGGGCAGATCATGCCTACCCCCTTGGCGATGGCGCCGATCCTGCACTCCTTTCCGCCCGCCGTAAACGCAAAGGCAATCTCCTTTTTTACGGTGTCGGTGGTCATAATGGCCTCCGCCGCCGCACTGCTGCGATCGCCCAATCCCGAAACGAGATCGGGCATCCCCGCGGCGATGGGCGCAACGGAGAGCTCCTGCCCGATGACCCCGGTAGAGGCCACTACCACATCGGAGGCGGGAATGTTCGTATAGCGCTCGACCAACGCGCACATCTGTTCGGCAATCTCCACCCCGTTGGCGTTGCAGGTGTTGGCGTTTCCGCTGTTGACGATCACCGCCCGGGCATAGCCGTCCTTCACGTGTTCGCGCGTGACAAGGATAGGCGCGCCCTTTACCAGATTTGTGGTATAGACGCACGCCGTACGACAGCGCACATCCGAAACGATGAGCGCCAGGTCCTTCTTTTCTTTATTTTTGCGGATCCCGCAGTGCACGCCGTTGGCACGGAATCCCCTCGGCGCGCATACGCCGCCTTCGATTTGTTTCAGCATATCCTGTATCCTTATTATTATATCACAAAAAAAGGTCTTCGTCAAGCCCGAGCGCGATATTCATGTTTTGGATCGCCGCTCCCGAGGCGCCCTTTCCCAAATTGTCGAAGCGCGCGGTCAGCAAAACGCGTTCGTCGCCGCCGTGGACCAGCAGCTGCATGCGGTTGGTAAAGTTGAGCGTGTTGGCGGAGAGATACCCGCTCTCCTCGCGGGCGACCTCGATAAAACGGCTGCCCGCATAGTGCGCGCGCAGACATTCAAAGATCTCCCGCGCAGAAACGCACACTTTTAACAGGTCGCAGAACAACGGAACGCTCACGCTCATGCCGCAGTAGTAGTCGCATACGTACGGATTGAATACGGGCGTGCGGGTAAGCCCACATACGGCCTTCATTTCGGGCAGATGCTTGTGCTCGAGCGAGAGCGCATACAGACGCGGCGTGTCGTAGAGCGGCGAACGCGCCGGATCTTCGTATTCCGCGATCCCCTTTTTTCCCGCCCCCGAATAGCCGCTTACGGCATGGCAGACGAACGGATAGTCCGCGGGCACGATCCCCGCTCCGATCAGCGGATACACCAGCGCGATAAACCCGCTTGCATAGCATCCGGGGTTGGCGATGCGTCTGCTGCCCGCAATGCGCGCGCGGTGTTCCGGCGAAAGTTCGGGAAACCCGTACGCCCAATCGGGGTGCGTGCGGTGTGCGCACGAGGCATCGATCACAACGGCGTGCGTACCCTCGGCCAACGCGGCCGCCTCGCGCGCGGCGTCGTCCGGCAGGCATAAAAATACCACGTCGGCACGCTCGATCGCCGACCGCCGTGCCGCGGCGTCCTTCCGCTGCGCCTCCTCCAGGACGATCTGCGTTACGTCGCTGCGGCGCTCCAACATTTTGCGAATGCGGAGACCCGTGGTCCCCGCACTTCCATCGATAAATACCTGAAACATGCCTTCGACGCCGCTTATTTTAATTTCTTTTGTTCGAGCAACGCCTTCACCTTGATGGGCAGCCCGAACAGGTTGATGAATCCTTCCGAATCCTTTTGCGAATAGGCGCCGCCGTCATCGGAGAAAGTGGCGATGTTTTCGCTGTACAGCGAATAGGGCGAGGAAAGTCCGGCGTTGGTCACGTTGCCCTTGTAGATGCGCAGTTTTACATCGCCCGTCACCGTCTCCTGCGTCTTGGCGACAAAGGCAGAAAGTGCCTCGCGCAGGGGGGTGAACCACTGGCCGTCGTACACCATTTCGCCGAACTTTACCGCCACAAGCTGCTTATAGTGCATGGTGGCCTTGTCCAGACAAATGGTCTCGAGCAGGCGGTGCGCCTCGTACAAAATGGTCCCGCCGGGCGTCTCGTACACGCCGCGCGACTTCATGCCGACCAGGCGGTTTTCCACCAGGTCTGCAAGACCCACGCCGTTTTCGCCGCCGATCTTGTTCAGCGTTTCCACAAGTTCTACCGCGTCCATCTCTTTGCCGTCGATCATGGTAGGAACGCCCTTTTCAAAGTGGATGGTCACATAAGAAGGCACATCCGGCGCCTGCACGGGCGAGACGCCCATCTCCAGAAATCCGGGCTTTTCGTACTGCGGCTCGTTGGCGGGATCCTCCAGATCGAGGCCCTCGTGCGAAAGGTGCCACAAATTTTTATCTTTGGAATAGTTGGTCTCGCGGTTGATCTTCAGAGGGATGTTGTGCGCCTCGGCGTACTCGATCTCCTCCTCACGGCTCTTGATGTTCCAGATACGCCAGGGGGCGATGATCGTCATTTCGGGTGCGAACGCCTTGATGGTCAGCTCGAAGCGCACCTGGTCGTTCCCCTTTCCCGTACAGCCGTGGCAAATGGCGTCGGCGCCCTCCTTTTTGGCGATGTCCACGATCGCCTTTGCGATGACGGGGCGCGCAAACGACGTGCCCAGCAGGTACTTATCTTCGTATACGGCGCCCGCCTGCACGGTGGGGAAAATATAATCCTCCACAAATTCCTTTTTTAAATCGAGCACGTAAAGCTTGGAAGCGCCCGTCTTTTTGGCTTTTTCTTCCAACCCGTCCAGCTCGGTACCCTGCCCCACGTCGCCGGAGACGGCGATCACTTCGCAGTTATCGTAATTCTCTTTGAGCCAGGGAATGATGATGGATGTATCCAATCCGCCCGAATAGGCAAGCACTACTTTTTTGATCTTTTTTTTCATACAAAAACCTCGCTGCGTTTTATCACAGGTATTATACGTACCGCGGGGGCGCAAGTCAAGCGTTTGCACCCCCAAAAAAGAACTTATTTTTATATTTTTTGCATATTATACGATATATTATTTATTTATGCAATAATTATGCGTTTTTTGTGAATATTTACTGCCCGTTTTCCACGACGTCGACGGCGGGATAAAAGGTCCGAAGATCGTCTGCCGTAAAGGCGGGGTCGTACCCGCGCGAAAACGGAACGCGCCGGTAAAATACAAACGAATCGCGCGAATCCTGCGTTTGGAAGGTAGCAACGAACTTCGAGGCGTCCGCCTTTACGCCGACGCAGCCGGAGCGTACGTCGTAGGTGAATGTTCTGCGCTTGGTTTTTATGTGCACCACTTCGTCGGTCACCTCGATCCCGATCACCGTACCCATGGAGACGCGCAGCTCGTAATACCCCAAAAACACCAGCTCCCCTATGATCAGGACCGGCGTAACAAAGTAAAACGGCACCCACTTGGCGAAGGCAAACACCAGGCAGATCATGGTAGAACACAGCAATACGGCGCTGACGCCGATAAACCAGCGTTTGAAGCGGTTGACGTATTTTACGAGGTTGGGTTTTTCTATCATGGTGTATTCTCCCCCGGCGCGGACGCAGCGAACACGTTCAGGCAAAGACGATGCTGAACTGCGTGTACAGTTCGCCATCCTCGCCGCGCGCCTCGCACAGGGCGCCGTCGGCGCGGTCCTCCCGCCAAAATACAAGTTTTTGCCCCTCTTTCGCCTGCTTGATGTAGGCGATCTGGAAGGACGCGATCGGCCGCGAAAATTCCCGCACGGTAAAACAGTTGGAAAAAAAGTCGGCGTACTGCGCGTTGTTGGCGTGATAATAGTGATCGCAATGGCTGGTTTTAACGCACATTTCGTACACTGCGCGGGCGTGTTCGGCGCGCGGGATCTTCCATGCGGGCGGAACGACGCTCTTTTCGTTGCGGTAGGGACATTGCGCATGGACCGAGCCCAGTTTTTCCGGCGTAAGCAGCGCAAAGTTCTGCAGATCGACCAAGCACCAGCGCGAGGCAATGACCGCCGCCTCCTCGCCGTCCGCCGTAACACGGTAATCACGCTCGAAGATCACGTGACGGGGCGGGAGCGGCCACGTCTCCACTGCGATCGCCTCGCCCAGGCGCACGGGACGGCGGAATTCACAATAGGTATTGACGATGATAAACCCGAAATTTTTCGGTTTGAGCGCATCGTAGCCGAATCCCAGCTCGTCCGCGCTCATACAGGCCGACTCCTGTACGACGGCCAGCAGCGACGAAAGCCGCAGTTCATCCTTAAAGTCAAAGTCGGAATAGCGCAATTCGTATTGCTTTTTATGTGCGTAAGGTGCCATAGATTCAGTATATCACGCCGCGGGCGTTAAGTCAAACGAATTGCCGCGCCGCACGGGATTTTAACGGCCGGCGTCCGCACCTGCCGCCAAAAATGTAAGCGCGCCGCGGCAGATCGTCTGCGCCAGTTTGGTCTGATAGTCCCCGTCCGTCAGCAGAGCCTCGTCCTGCGCGTTGGATAAAAATCCACACTCTACGATGACGGAGGGAAACTCGCTGCAGTTCAGGATATAGTAGTCGCCCGTCAGCGGCTGCACGGAGCGGACACACTCCTCCATGCCGTTCAGCTCCGTCTGCACGGCACAGGCAAGCAGGTACGAGGCCTCGCTCCCGGCGCGGTAAAACACCTGCGCCCCGCGGCGGGAGGAGAGCGAAAAAAAGTTTTGATGGACGGAGATGACGGCGGCAGGTACGCTGTCGCGGATGATCTGCGCACGCTTTTGCATATCACGCTTTTTGTATCCCGATGTGGAAACGCCGTACAGCCCTGCCTCGGTCGGCCGGGTCTGCACAACGCGCAGACCGGCGTTTTCCAACTCCGTCTGCAGACGGCGCGAGACCGCAAGGTTGATGTCGCTCTCTTTTTGCCCGGTCAGTCGCCCCACCACGCCGCCGTCGATCCCGCCGTGACCCGCGTCGATGACGACCGTCAGCTCAAAATATCCGGCGGCTGTCTCGTTGAGTGCATACAGGCAGACGCCGAGCGTCAACAGCACCGAGCACGCCACGGCAGCGGCCCCGAACAACACCCGATGTCGATACAAAAATTTCATATCCCATTGTATGCGCCTTTTTTTTGCGACTTTCGTCTGTGCAGCTCTTTTTACAGTGCTTTTAAAGTTAAAACACCGGTACCCAGGCGGTTTTGTAAAGACCCCATAAGGGGAAACTCCCGGCCAACCCGTCAACGGGCATCGTCTCGTCTGCAGCGTTCTATGGAACAGAATACCTATAAAAACAGGCTCCTTTTGCAATGCGGAAACACATTTATCGTTGTCGATAAGGCAAACTTCAACGATCGTTTAAATTTTGCGAAAGCGCATTTTCCCTTTTCCCCCGGTAAAATCGAGGGCATTTAAACCGAAACGCCGAATAATCATCCACCGGCATAGCCGGTGGTTTTTCATTTTCGGGCTGTAAGCCCTCATATTACCGGCAGCGCGCAAGT
>CALVPS010000014.1 GCA_944354035.1 uncultured Clostridia bacterium
CCTGCTTTGCATGAAAAACGGTCAAAAGACAGCACAAAATCGAAACCTGTTTTGAAGGTGCGTAAAAGTCCCATTTTTGCCCGAAAAACAGCAAAAAACCTCGGAAAACGATGTGTTTTCCGAGGTTTTTGCCGTGGACAGCATTTTTATCCACGAAACATGGTGCGGACGAAGGGACTTGAACCCCCATGGTCTCCCACAGGAACCTGAAACCTGCGCGTCTGCCAATTTCGCCACGTCCGCATTTTTCCCGAATTTTTACACGGCGGAAACACCGAGGCGGAGCTTTACGCCGGATCCGCTTTCCACTCCGTCTTTTGAACGGAGACGCCGTTGGTGCCGTCAAGAACCCATACCCTGCCGCTACCGAGCGTACACTTCGGATCGCCGTCGTGCATCACAAGCGCGGCACTGTTCTCTAAGCCCCAAGCGCAAAACCTATTATACAACACTGTTTGATCAAAGTCAAGCGTTCTTTCGTCATAATGCGGAGAAATTTTTCCTTTTATCCATCCGAGACCGGGGAAAATATGATATTCCCCCTCCGCAACCGAGTCGGAGTACATCTGTTCGAACCAACAGATGGCGCCCGCCGAAAGTCCGGCGATGAGGACATTGCGCTCAAACGCCTCGCGTACAAGCTGCAAAAGGCCGGAACGCCTCCATTCGTCGAGCATATACACCGTATTGCCGCCGCCCACATACAAAAAATCTGCCCTTTCAAACTTTGCGCGCATTTTTTCCGCGTCGACTTCGCGCCCTACGGTAAGCGCAACATCGGTCTTTAACCCGAATATCCCCGTATACACCTTATGAAAGGTATTATAATATGGCATGCAGTCGTGGCTTGCCGTGGGAAGAAACAGCCCGCAGGCGCGCCGCTCCCCCGCCGCAGCCCGCGCCTGCACGGCGATATATTCGTCGATGGACAGCGTATCGCGGCTTTTAAGTTCACCGCCGCCGATCAGCACCAGCCTGCTCATTCCGTTTTTTGCGTCGTCTCCTTTGCCGCCTCGTTCTTGGTCTCGTCCTGCTCCGCCTCGTCTGCGGCGGAGATCCCCGCCGTGCGATCGACGGGAAGCGAAAAGATCATGCCGCCCGCCGGCGTCTTTAAGCCGACCTTTTCGGAAAGCGCCTGCATAATGGCAAGTTTTCCGTCGCGTTTGGTCAAAATAAGTAAAATTTCCTGCTCCTGCGTCAGCGATACGCCGATAAACTGCTCGGCCTTGGCGTTGTTCATGGTGCGGGCGTGCACAATAGTGCCGCCGGCGGCGCCCACCGTACGGGCAGCCTGCATGGCCTCTTCTGCAAATCCGGCCGCAACGGCCGCAACGATCAAATCGAATTTCCGCGTTTCGTTGGTCATGATCTTGTTTTTATCTACCCCCTTATTCGTCGCAGCGTTGGCGATCCCGTTAGCGGCGATCTCGGAGATCCCCGTCAGCGGAACGGTGAACGAAATGCCGCGTCCCACCAGATACAGCGCCATTTTGTTGCGGATCTCCCGCAAAATGGCACACTCGTCGCTCTCCGGGATCAACGAGAATAAAACGGCTTTTTCCGTTTCGCCGATCCCCAAATAGTCCAAAATTTGCGAATGCGCCGTTCCCATACCCGCAAATGAAAAGGTGAGCGCCACAGAACAGTCGTCCAACACCTCTTTCAGGCGGCGGCCGTCCCGCTCGTTGACGATGCTGATCAGCAGCTTTATGCGGTTGGGAAGTTTGGACTGCGCGGGTTTTCCCGTCAATTTTTCGCCGACGGCCGTTCCCGCCGCCCGAAGCGCGGCAAGCAGTTCGTTTTCTTTGCGGGGCGGCTTTGCGCCGCCCGTCGACTTTTCGGCCATCAGTTCACCTCGTATTCCAGAATGCGATCCTCTACGTTGAGGAATCTGCGCTTGATGCGCCCCGTCTTGTGCTTATAGACGATGCCGAGGATCTGGATGGTGATCAGCGGCGTAAGCGCAACAAACGAGACACAACCGAACGCCTGCGTCATGATCGCCTCCGTCCCGGAGAGCACGCTGCAGGCGCCGATCGCCATGGGAAGCACAAACGACGACACCATTGCGCCGCTTGCCACGCCGCCCGAATCGAACGCGATGCCCGTAAAAAGCGGCGGCGTAAAAAAGGTAAGCACCAACGCAATGACATACCCCGGGACCAAGATCCACATAATGTTGATCCCGGTGAGAATGCGCATCATGGCAAGGCCGATAGAGATGCACACGCCGATGCACATGCCGCGCATCATGGCAGACGAAGAAATTGCCCCGGCCGACATACGCTCGACCTGCTTGTTTAAAACGTGCACCGCGGGCTCTGCCGCAACGACAAAGTACCCCACGAGCATACCGACCGGAATAAGCAGCGCGCCGTTCCACAATTCCGCAAGCCCCTGGCCGATCTTGCGGCCGACGGGCATGAACCCGACGTTTGCACCCGTCAAAAATACGGTAAGACCGACAAATGTGTACACAAACCCGACAAGGATGCGCACCAGCTGACGCTTATGAAAGACGCGCGAGATGAGCTGGAACAGCAAAAAGAACACGAGAATTGGCGCCAGAGCGATAGCGACCTCCAGGGCGTAATCACCAAACCCGTGCAGATATTCGAAAAAGGCGCCGCGCGTGGTGTCGACGGAGGGAAGCGCCTCCAGCTCGTACTCCACGTTGTTGATCTTAAAAATGATCCCCAACGTGAGAACGGCGATGATCGGCCCGACGCTGGAGAGCGCCACAAGGCCGAAAGAATCGTTCTTGCTGCCCTTCCCTACGCGGATAGAGGCGACACCGACGCCGAGCGACATGATAAACGGAACGGTCATGGGCCCTGTTGTTACGCCGCCCGAATCGAACGAGACCGCCCAGAATGCGGACGAACCGAACACGCCCAGCACAGTCGCCAACACGAACGCGATCACATAAAAGGCGATCAGTAAAAAGTGCAGCGGGATGCGGAACACAATGCGAAGCATACCGATCATTAAAAAGATGCCCACGCCGACCGCCACCGTTAAAATGAGCAGATAATTCCCCAGCGGCGTCTTTTCGGCAATTGCAGGGACCTGTTCCGCCAGGATCTGCAGGTCGGGCTCGGCAATGGTAACCACGATGCCGATCACAAGCGACAGCAGCGCGATCAGCCATATCTTACGCGAACGGGTCATTTCGGAGCCTATCTTTTCGCCGATGACGAGCATCGACATGTCCGCACCCAGCATAAAGCAGCCGAGGCCGACGATCAGCAGTACGACGCCCACCAAAAACAATACAAACAGCCCGGACTCCAGCGGCACGAACGCCACGCTTAAAATTAAAATGATGAGCGCGATCGGCAAAACGGACGTAAGCGATTCGACGATCTTATCTTTTAAGGCTTTTGTCATATACTTCCCCCCGCCCGGCGGTCAAACCCGAAGGGCTCACTTTGCATACTTTTGCTCGATGGCGGAGATCTTTTCGATGCGGCGGATGTGCTTTTGCTCTTCGGAAAACGGCGTCTCCAAAAACACCTTTACGATCTCAAGCGCCAGGTTTGTCCCCAGCATGCCGCCGCCCAGCGCCAATACGTTAGCATTGTTGTGCAAACGGGTCATTTTTGCGGAGAGCGGCTCGGAGCAGAGCGCGCAGCGGATGCCCGGCACCTTATTGGCCGCAATACTGATGCCGATGCCCGTGGTGCAGACGAATACGCCGCGGTCGCACGCGCCGGACGCCACGGCCTCGGCCGCCGCCAGCGCAAAGTCGGGATAGTCGCACGAAGAAAAACTATTTGTACCGAAATCCTCCGTCTCGTACCCGTTCTGTGCAAGATACTTTGCGATCTCGTTTTTCAGCGCAAGGCCGCCGTGATCGCATGCAAGTGCAAGTTTCATAATGTATATCCCCCTTTTTTTATTCACCGATGTGCAGCGCGGCGATGATCTGCGGAATGCATTCACGGATCACGCGCAGCGTAATGCGGTAGGCGTCGATCCCCTGTCCGAACGGATCGGGGATCTCCCTGCCGGCAAGTTCGTACATGCTGGTCGCATTGGGAAATTTGTGAAGGAGCCGATGCTGCGACTGCGTCATGCATATCACGACATCCGCCTCCCGCAGCATCTTTGCGCTGATGCGACGGGAACGGAAGGCCTGCGGACACTCGATGCCCGCCTCTCCCAAAGCCGTTACACTGTGATCGGTCATAGGACATCCCTCTTCGGCGCGCAGCCCCGCCGACGCGACGGTATACCACTTGATCTTGCGCTTTTTCAGTTCGGCGCGCAGCGCCGCCTCCGCCATGGGCGAACGACACGTATTCCCCGTACACACAAACAATATTTTTTTATGCTTCATGGCATACACCCCCTTGTACTTCTTACGTTTCCCTTCCGAAGGCGCGCATGAACCGATTGCGCACTCCGTCCATCACGCCGCCCGTCAAATGCGGCTCCACGGCGATCAGCAGCGTCGCCCGCCGTTCGCCCTCACGCAGCAGCGCGTACAATTTGGCCGCCATCTCCTCGGGCGAGTCACCCAGATCCAGCACGCGCAGCCCGGCAAAGCGCTGCGCCGCGGCATGGTCGCACAACAGATAGGGCGTGCCGCCGCGCCCCTCCTCGCTACCGTAACAACGGCGCGCGGCATCCTCTTCCCCCCGCGCAAAAAAGGCGGTGCGGCAGGAAGGCGCATAGTGCTTATAAGCCATTCCCGGACTTTTCGGCTTTTCGCCGCGCACGGCGCGGTACACGCCGCAATCGCCCACGGCCGCGGCGATCATTTCGCGCGTCACCAACCCCGCCCGCAAGATCTGCGGCACACTGCCCGTACAGTCGAGCACCGTGCTCTCGATCCCCCCGCGCGAGGCTCCGCCATCGAGGATGAGCGGGATCTCGCCGGAAAAATCGTCTGCAACGTGCTGCGCCGTTACGGGCGAGACGTGTTTGGAACGGTTGGCGCTGGGCGCGGCGATCGGGCGATCCACCGCGCGCAAAAACGCCTGCGCCACGGGCGACGACGGCACACGCAGGGAGAGCGTGTCCAGCCCGCACGAGACGTACGGACTGACCCTGCCCTTGGAGGGATACACCATGGTGAGCGGTCCCGGCAAAAAGCGTTCGCGCAGGATCTGCGTATAGGCGGGCGTCTCCACCAGCTGCGAGATGTCGTAGTCGGGATGGACGTGCACGATCAGCGGATTGTCGGCGGGGCGGCCCTTTAACGCGAACACCTTTTTTACCGCCTCGTCGTTGGCGGCGTCCGCGCCCAGCCCGTACACCGTTTCGGTGTGGAAGGCGACCACCTCGCCCGCCGCGATCAGCTCCCCTGCATAGCGAAGCGCCCGTTCGTCTGCGGGCATGATCTGCGTCTTCATGGCATTACCCCGGGATCCCCGTATCGTCGTCCGGGTCGGGGAACACATATTCCTCCTCCGGCTGCCAGTCTTCGGGCGGGGGCGTGTAGCCGCCCGGCTCCTCTTCGGAGAGATTTTGATCGTCCACGTCGACAAATTTTGTGCTTTCTCCCAAAAAACGAAGCTGGATCCTGCCCAATGCGCCGTTGCGGTGTTTGGCGAGGATGAGTTCCGCCGCCCCCTTTACGATGGTCTTTTTGGCGCGTTCTTCGGGCGTGGCGGTCACGTCGGGACGGTTGATGAACATAACGATGTCGGCGTCCTGCTCGATCGCGCCCGATTCGCGCAGGTCGGAGAGTTGCGGCTCCTTGGTCTGGATGCGGCGCAGCTGCGACAGGGCGATCACCGGCACATCCAGCTCCTTTGCCATGATCTTGAGGTCACGCGTGATCGAGGCGATCTCCTGCTGACGGTTCTCGAAGGAGCCGCCTCCCTTTTTATCGGTCACGGCGCCCCCCATCAGCTGGATATAGTCGATCATGATAAGATCGAGCCCGCCCTCCGCCGCAGAGAGCCTGCGGCACTTGGAGAGGATCTCCTGCGGGGTGACGCGCGAAGAATCGTCGATATAAATTTTACTCTTCTGCAATTTATCGCTGGCCAGCATAAGGTTTTTCCACTCCTTTTGCACCAGCTTGCCGGAGAGCGCCTTTTCCATACTCACGCCGGCGTGCGCGCACAGGAGACGCTGCACGATCTGGATGCGCGGCATTTCCAGCGAAAACACGGCGGCCGTTTTGCCCTTGTTCAGACAGACGTTTTCGACAATGTTCATGGCGAGCGACGTCTTCCCCATGCCGGGGCGCGCCGCAATGACGATGAGGTCGGAGCGCTGCAGGCCGTTGGTGATGCGGTCGAGGTGCTTGAACCCCGTTTCAAGGCCGCGGTAGGCATTGGGATCGGATTGGATCTCCTCGAACTTACCCAACACCTGGCGGATCACCGTGCCGTCGCCCAGCCCCGAAAGCTGGCTGCCGTCTTCCTGCTTGGAGATGTCGTACACCTGCTTTTCGGCATAGGCGATGGCCTCGGCGGCGTCCGCTCCCTCCGTACTGACTTCGATGATGCCCTTGGCTGCGCGGATGAGCGCGCGGCGCAGGGCGTCACGGCGAATGATCTCAAAATATTGGCGGTAATTGGCGGCGGACGGCGCGATCTCGGCAAGCTCGGTAATACGCTGCAGACCGCCCGCGCGCTCGAGCGTGCCCTCGCGTTCAAGCATATCGGTCAGCGTCACCACGTCGACGGGTTTTCTGCCGCCGTACACCTTGCGCATGGCGTTTAAGATGAGCCGATGCGATTCCTGGTAAAAATCGTCCTCGCGCAGCGTCTCCAGCAATTCGGACTGGATATCGCCGTCGATGAGGATGCAGCCCAAAAGCGCTGCCTCCGCCTCTAAATTGTGCGGCATCTGATTGTTTGGCATAGGTCTTCCTCAAATATTATGCAAGCGAGCGGAATTCGTCGAGCGCATCCTCAAAGGCGCGCATGGCTGCGCGGAAGGTCTCCTTTCGGGTGAGGTCGGCACCCGCGCCCTTTAACAGCGTAACGGGATCGGCCGAACAGCCGCCCTGCAAAAAGGTGAAGTAGCGACGGACGGCAGGCTCCCATTCCGACAAAATTTTATCGGCGATGGCGATGGCCGCCGTAATGCCCGTAGCGTACTTATACACATAGAAAGACCGGTAAAAATGCGGGATGCGCGCCCATTCGATGGCGATCTGCCTGTCGTGTGTGACCGCGGGACCGTAGTACTGCTTGTTCAGATCGTAATAGAGCGCCGAAAGGTTATCTTTGTTGAGCGGCTCGCCGCGCTCGGCCATGGCGTGCGCCTCCTGTTCGAAACAGGCAAACTGCGTCTGGCGGAACAGCGTGGTGCGGATCATCTCCATAAAGTAGTTCAGCAAATATTTGCGCAGATTTTTATCGGTCGAGGTCTTTAACAAATAGCGCAGCAGCAGCACTTCGTTTACGGTGCTGGCAACTTCGGCAACAAAAATTTTATAATCGGACTTGGCGTACGGCTGCGTGCCGTTGGAAAAGTACGAGTGGATGGCGTGTCCCATTTCGTGCGCGATGGTGAACACGTCGTGCGTGGTCGGCTGATAGTTGAGCAGTACAAAGGGATGCATGCCGTACACGCCGATGGAGTAGGCGCCGCTCGCCTTCCCCTCCGTTTCGCACACGTCGATCCAGCGCTCGTCTCGTCCCCGCTTCAGCAGCTGCGCGTACGTGTCGCCCAGGGGCGCCAGCCCCTTTAACACCAGCGCATACGCCTCCTCGTACGAAAGGCGCAGTTCGGCGTCCTCCACAAGCGGGACGTAGATGTCGTACATGTGCATTTTATCGTAGCCGAGCACCGCTTTGCGCACCTGCATGTAACGGTGCATGACGGGCGCGCCCTCTTTTACGGCCTCGATGAGGTTGTCGTACACGTCACGCGTGACGTCCTCTTCGGCCAGCGCCATCTCCAGACAGCTGCCGTATCCGCGCACGTTCTTGTAAAAGATATCCTTTTTGACGTTTCCGTAATAAGTCGTCGCCAGCGTATTGACGATCTTTTCGTAGGCGGCGTAATACTTTTTAAAGACGTTTGCACGCGCGGCGCGGTCCTTTCCGCTCATGACGACGGAATACAGCCCGTGCGAGAGTTTTACGCGCCTGCCCTCGTGACGGATATACGGCAGATCGAGTTCGGCGTCGTCCAGCATGTTGAAGACGTCGGACGAGACGCTCAACGGCTCGGCCGTCTGTGCCAGAATATATTCTTCCTTTTCGGAGAGGACGTGCTTTTTGCGCGCGATCATGCGGGAGAGCGCGTAATCGTGATCTTTCAGCAGCGGATCGGCGGCAAGAGCGGCGAGCGCGTCCTCGGGCAGGGAGATCATCTCTGGCTCGGCAAACGAGACCGCCGCGGTATATTTTGTGAACAGCCCCATCACCTTGGCGAGATAGGCGCTGTATTTGGTGACGCGGATATCCTCGTCGTTGCGGCAGTGCGCATACAAATAAACGCGCATCAGCTGCTGCTCGTACGCCTCGGCGGCGGCAAAAAAGGCCGCAACGCTCTCTGCCGAGGAGAGCGTGCCGCGGTAGACGGAAAAATCGGGAAGGGTTTCCAATGCGGCAAACGCCGCCTCCCACGCCACGTCGTCCTCAAAAATATCCTCCGCCTTCCAGCGGTACTTTGTTTCTACTTGTCTGCGTTCCATATATCGGACTCCTTTTACCGTTCTTCTTTAATTTTTAAAGCTGTGGATGGGCGCGGGGATCAGCCCGCCGCGGCGGATAAATTTCCCCGCGTCGCCCGTGTGCACGGGCATGACGGGCGCCCTGCCGAGCAGTCCGCCGAAGCTGACCTCGTCGCCCACCTTTTTTCCGGGCGCGGGGATCACGCGGACCGCGGTCGTCTTGTTGTTCACCATGCCGATGGCTGCCTCGTCGGCGATGATGGCGGCGATCGTCGTCGCGGGCGTGTCGCCGGGGATGGCGATCATATCCAGTCCCACCGAGCAGACGCAGGTCATGGCCTCGAGCTTGTCGAGGGAAATTTTTCCCATGGAGGCCGATTCGATCATGCCGATATCCTCGGAGACGGGAATAAACGCGCCAGAAAGCCCGCCTACGCGCGAAGACGCCATTACGCCGCCCTTTTTAACGGCGTCGTTCAGCATGGCAAGGGCGGCCGTAGTGCCGTGGCAGCCCACCACTTCCAGGCCCAGTTCCTCTAAAATATGCGCCACCGAATCGCCCCGCGCGGGCGTGGGCGCCAGCGAAAGATCGACGATGCCGAAGCGCGCGCCCAGGCGCTTGGCCGCCTCGCGCGCGATAAGCTGCCCGGCGCGCGTGATCTTGAACGCCGTGCGCTTGATCAGCTCTGCCGCATCGGTGAGGTCGGCCTCCGGAATAAACTTTAGGGCGTGCTGTACGACGCCCGGACCGGAGACGCCCACGTTGATGACGGTATCCGCCTCGCCCACGCCGTGGAAGGCGCCCGCCATAAAGGGGTTATCTTCCACCGCGTTGCAAAAAATTACAAGCTTTGCGCAGCCCAGCCCGTCACGATCCCCGGTGAGCCGCGCCGTGCGCAGCACGATCTCGCCCATCGTGCGGACCGCATCGACATTGATGCCCGATTTGGACGAACCGACGTTGACGGAAGCGCACAGCCGCCCGGTCGTGGCGAGCACTTCGGGGATGGTATTCAAAAATGCCTCTTCGTAATCGGCCGTCCCCTTATGCACCAGCGCGGAATAGCCGCCCAAAAAGTCGATACCAAGCTCTGCCGCCGCCCGGTCGAGTGCATTTCCGACAAGCGTGCTCTGCGCGGGAAAGGCCGCCGTGATCAGCGAAACGGGCGTGACGGAGACGCGCTTGTTTACGATCGGGATGCCGTACTCGCGTGAGAGCGCGTTGGCGGTGGATACAAGTTTTTCGGCCTTTTGCATCACGCGGTCGTACACCGCCTGCGCCGTCTCCCGCGCCGTAGCGCGGATGCAGGGAAGGAGGGATATCCCCATCGTCACCGTGCGGATATCCAGGTGCTCCTTTTCGATCATGTCGATCGTTTCCAGTACATCGAATTTATTAAACATGGCTCTTTGACCCGATATCCTTTATACGTTGTGCATCGCATCGAAGATGTCGGCGTGCTGCAGCCGGACGGTCATGCCGATCTTTTTGCCCATCTCCTCCAATGCGGAAGAGAGCGCCGCAAAATCTTCGCCGCTTTCGGAAGTGTCGACCATCATGATCATGGCGAACTGATCGCCGAGAATGGTCTGCGAAATGTCCTCGATGTTGACGTTGCGCTCAAACAAAAAGCCGCTGACTTTGGCAATGATGCCCCTTCTGTCCGATCCCGTAACCGTTACCACTGCGCGCATGGCGTTCTCCTTTATCCCGTTATTCGCGTATTCCTTCATGTTATTCGCCGAGCAGTTCGTACTCGACCAGCAAATTTCCCTGTGTGATCATGCAAACGCGTTTCCCCTCTTCAAAGGCGGGAAAGTCCTTTTCGCCGTCCACATAGATCTGACGGAGCATATCTTCGTCGCGCTTGATGTTGTGCACCGAAAAGGTGGCCACGTTTACGTCTACGCCGTCGCGCGTGGTCCAATCTTCGATCCCCGCAAAGGGCGCCGTCGTGCACTCCTTTATGCCGACCGAAAGAAATTTCAGCATTTTGCAGTAGGCGTTGGAGCGCTTAAAACAGATGCCCATAAAGGGAAAAGAAAACATGAGATAGAGCGCCGTGATCACGCAGGAGACTGCGACGATCCACGCGCCGTTCGGATCTTTGTAGGGCAGCATGATATACGAGACGATAAGCGCGACCATCGCCGCCGCATATACGGCCGTGACGGCGATGAACACGCTTAACAGGCGTCTGCGCTGTTTAAATGCCTCCCACAGGTCTTTGTCGCTGTATAGTCTTGTCATACTTCCTCCGTTAAGGCGCCGCAAACAGGCGGCGCGCGCCGACAAAACGCAGCCCGTTATTCGGCGATAAACAGCACGCCAAGCGTGTTGCGGCCGCAGTGCCCCGTAATGACCGAGCCTGCCACCGTTTCGAGCACCTCGTCGAAACGGAAGAGTTCGGCTACCTTTTTGCGGGCGGCAGCCACTACCTCTTCGTCGGCGCAGCTGTGCGTAATAAAGCAGCGCGTCTTATCATACGCGGGATACTTTGCCGCAAGGTCGGTCACATATGCCTCGATGCACTTGGTCATGGCGCCGCGGTACTTTTTGGTGCCGGCGAGCTGTCCGTCCTCCATTTCGATCAGCGGATGGATCTTTAAAATGTTGGCGCCGTACATGGCAAGGCGCGAGCACCGCCCGCCCTTATAGAGGTAATCGAGGCGATCGGGAACAAAGGACGTATTGACGCGCGGCCGCAGCGCGTTGATCTTTTGTACGATCTCCTCGGCCGGCATGCCGGCATCGGCATAGTCGGCCGCCTTTAATACAAGCAGACCCTGACCGGTGGAAAGCGCCTTGGTATCGACCACAAACACCTTCCCGGGGAACGCCTTGGCGGCCTCCGCCGCATACGAATGAGACGACGAGGCCTTGGCGGAGATGCTGAAATGGATGACCGTTTTGCCCGCCTCTACCTGCGCGCGAAAAAAGTCTTCGTAATCGCCGATGCCGGGCGCCGCCGTCTTGGGCAGCTGGCCGGTGCGCTCCACATATGCAAAAATATCCTGCGGCACGATGTCGACGCCGTCCGAATAGGGCGTATCGCCCAAAATGACGGAGAGCGGCATAATGCCGATGTTGCGACGGGCAATGCTTTCGCCCAGGTCGCAGGTACTGTCTGCCGTAAGCTGTATCATATGATCCTCCTCGATATGTTTCTGCTCTATGAAAACAGGCCGCGAAGCCAATTTCCCACCGTTAAACGAAACCCTTCGACGGGCGTGATGACGCCCTTTAAGGCGACGGCCCACTGCGGAACGACCCCAACGATATCCTGCCGCAAAAGAAGCGGCTGCCCGTCGCGCACGAGGTCGGCGGAATCCAAGCTGGAGGCGCGGTTGTCGCCGAGAAAAAATATTTCCCCTTCGCGCAATTCCACCGGACCGAAATCGGGCGTAATGCCCACGGCGTACGGCTCGTCCAGCGGGAAAAAATCACCGCCGCCCTCCTTGCGCCACACCACGCCGTCCTCACACTTGATCACGTCGCCCCCTACGGCCACCAAACGCTTGATGACCGTGGTCACCTCGGCGTCGGCCGCTCGGAAATAGTCGCTTTCGGAGGTGTCGACGAGCACGATGTCGCCGCGCTCCGGCTCGGCGGACGGAATGGCGTACACAACGTCGCCGTCCGATATGGTGCGCTCCATCGAACTGCCGGAGACGGGCACGATCACCGTAAGGCAAAACCGCGCGATCTCCGCCGCCGCCCATACGAGCAGCAGCGCAAGACATACGCCGAACACCACGGGAAAGACACGCCCGCGACGTTTTTTTTGTGTTTCGGGCTGTCCGTGTTCGTTCAAGGGGTCCCCTCCGCGATGCGCCTAACGCGCTTTTTTAACTCGTCCGGCGAGAGCATGACGACCCTTCCGCAGCCGAGGCATCTTATCTTGAAATCGGCACCCGTGCGCACGATCTCCCATAGCTTTCCGCCGCAGGGATGCGGTTTTTTGGTCTCGACGACGGTATGCAGTTTTAATTCGCTCAGATCCATACCAAATTATTGACAAGCAGATCGCCGTTGCCGACAAATACGACCGAAACGACATTGGTAAAATCGGCGAGCGACACGCCCGTTTCCGACTTGAAGTCGTTTGCGTCGAACAGGATGCTCTTCCATTTTCCGCCGCCCTCTACCCACGCCTCCGCGCTGTAGCCGTGCTCCTCCATGGCGTCGGTGTAAAAGGTGACCTTTACGCGCGCGCTGCGGGCGCAGTACGCATCGAACCGCAGCGAGGCCCCCTCCGGGGCGGCATAGCGCGGCTCGCTGACGCGATACGATACGAGCCCCGTCTCCGCGGCGGCGCCCAACAGGCCGCCGTATCCGGGCATGAGGCGCGCGTCGACATGCGCGCCGTCCGCAAAGCAGTCGGCGATCGAGCGGGCGCGGCGGCGGAACGCCGCAATGCCGTTGACGCCGTCGCGCTCGGCCGCGTAAATGACGCGGCTGCCGCGCACGCTGTTTTTATATACCTTTTTTAATGTGACTTCCTGTATTTTGGAGGTCACGGAGAAGTTGTTGCTGTAATTGGCAAACGCATACACAAGCGCCTTTTCGCTGCCGAAAAATACGTTTAAGGGGAATCTGCCCACGTTGCCGTTCAGATGTTCGGGCCCGCCCAAAACGCGCGTCCAGTCGCGTGCGCACGAGCCTTTTATCTTTTCGGTATAAAAAATGCCGTACTCCTTGAGCTCGCCGTTTTCGTCGAACTCCACGCGGACCACCAGGTTGCCCTCCTCGTCCTCTTCTACGGAGATGCCGACGGGGCCGCTGATGAATACCGAGCGGCCTTTTAAATATTTATCGAGAAAAAGATCCATGTCGGCAGACGAATGCACGCCGATCAGGCCGTTCCCGTGCGACGAATACAAAAACGCCTTTTCCACCGCGGGATTGAGCTGCTGAAAGGTATCGTAGACGCGGTCGTAATCGTGCTTTACGTCGTTGACGGCTGAAAGCAGCAGCACGGGGCACTTTACATAGGGCGCATAACTTTGCGAATCGACCCCCGCGATAAAGCGGTGACGTTCCTCGTCGAATACGCGCTGCTTGCCATCGGCAAACTTTTCCATGCCACGGTACGCCAGCCAGCCGGCGGCGCACACCGAGATCATGCAGGAGAGCGGCGCGTACGGCGCGACCTTGAACAGGACCTCTCCCCCCGTGCGCAGGCCGATCGCCCCCGCCCTGGTCACCTCGGGACGCCCGGAGAGCCAGCGCGCCGCATAGCGTGCCACCGCCGCCCACTCGTACCAGCTGGTCTCCCGCGCGGTGGGCTCGGCATATTCCATGTGCCGCCCCGCCCGCACATAATTGGCGTAGTCGATCTCTTTGGGGTACGCGGTGTGCCGGTCGGTCCCGTTGTCGCCGCAATAGTCGACGCACAGCACGCCGTATCCGTTTGCAATAAAGTGGCGCACGAACGTCTCGTCGAAGGGAAATCCCGCCTCGAACAAGATCATGACGGCGGGAAAATGCGCCTCGCCCGCGGGAAACACGTACTGCGCATAGATGCGGACGCGCCCCCCCGGCGTACTGCGGCCGGAAAACGCGACTTCGCGGAACACCGCCCCTTCCTCGGTGCGCTCGGAGAGCGTCTCCTCTTCGAAGGGAAGGGTGTCGTCAAAATCTTTCCAAAGGGTTACCGGGGTCAAAAACGTACTCACCAAAACGATACCTCACTCCGCCTGAATTTGCGAACCGTGCCTTTCGGTCGCCTTTGTCACCAGCAGCTTGCGCTCGATGCGATGTTTGAGTTCTTCGACATGCGAGATGATGCCGATCGAAAAATGTTCGCCCTTCAACCGTTCCAGGCTGTCCATTACCGTATCTACCAGCCGCTCGTCCAGCGTGCCGAAGCCTTCGTCCAAAAAGAAAAATTCGATGGGCCGCAGCGAACGCGCGCAGATCTCCGCGCTCAGCGCCAATGCCAGCGACAGCGACACGAGAAAGGTCTCCCCTCCGGAGAGGGTATATACGGCGCGCAGATTGCCGCCGTTAAAATTGTCGCCCACGAAAAACCCGCCGTCGTAGCGCAAAAAGTACCGCCCGTCCGTCAACGAAAGCAGCCTGCCTCCGGCATTCTGTGCCACCGTCTGCAGATATTCTTCGGCGACGAACTCCATAAATTTATTGCCGTCGAGCAATTTTTTCAGTCGCTCGTACAACGCCTCTTCGCGTTCGGCGCGCGCGCGCTCCTTCAGCAGCCCCGTCTTTATCGCAAGTCCTTCCTCTGCGCGCTGCAGGGCGCTGCGGGAGACGGCCAACGCCTCGGCGCAGGCCCTTATGCGCTCGTTTATTCCGGCGATCTGCGCACGGACGGCAGTAAGCGCATCGTCCGAAGCCTCCTCCCGCCCGAAGGCCTCCAGCTCACGCAAACGGACGCGCGCGGCGGCATAAGCCTCTTTGTACCGCTCCACCCGTTCGCGCACGGCGGCGGGATCGCCGTACCTGCGCGCAAGGGCGCGGGCCGTCTCCGCATCGGCAAAATCGCCCGCCTCCAATGCGTCGTCCAGGTGTTTTTTGGCGCCTTCCCACTGCGTGCGCAAGGAAATTTCCTGTTCCTCGGCCCGCACGCAAGCGGTCTGTGCCTCATTTAAGGTCTTTTCCGCCGCGCTGCGAGCGGCGCGCCGACGTTTCCCCTCTTCCTGCGCGGCAGCCAGCGCCGCCGCCAGGCGTTCGGGCGTCTCGTCCGCGCCAAGGGCCGCCGCCGAAGGCAGCGCCTCCATGCGCTGTTTTATTTTGCCGCGCTCCGCCTCCAGTTGCTGCAGCCGCGAAAGGTGCACTTTATATTTGCCGTTTGCCTGTTCGAGCGCGATGCGCTTTTTTTGCAGAGCTTCGCGTTCGCGCATGCGCGCCTCGTACGTCTTGCGCAACTCCGCCGCGTCGGCACGCTCTCCCTGCGCCAGATCGGAATATTTTTGGATGAGCGGCGCACTGTCCGGACGGATCGCGGGATGCCTCTGCGTAAGCTGCCGCAGCTCCCCCGCAAACGCGCCGTACGCCTCGCGGAAGAGGGCGGCGCCGGCATTTTTTTGTAAAAACGCAACAAAGTCTCCGTCATTTACGGCGGCAAGTCGCTCTTCCAGCGCGACGCGCTCGGCCTCGTAGGAAAAATTGCCGAAGGCCGCGCGCTCGACGGACTGCTCCTTTTGGAGCTGCGCCAGCTGTTTTTCGAGCGCCGCACGCTCGTCGACGGCGGCCTTTGCCTGCTTTGCGGCGGCAAGACGCTCGGAAAGCGCGACGTACGCCTCCTGCGCCCGCTCCTCGTCCCATGCGGCAGCCGCACGGCCCTCCTCCTCGGCACGCGCGCGGTCTGCGCGCGCGGCCTGCACGGCCCGCAGCGCACGCTCCGCCCCTTCGCGCGCCCGCGCTTCCTCGTCCGCCGCCTTGGCGACGGCTGCGGCGCGCTCCAGCCGGTCGAGGTCGTCGCGCAACGCTCGCATCTCTGCGCGTCGCTCCTCCAGCTTCTGCATTTCGGCAAACGCCTTTTCGTACTCCCGCCGCAGGCGCACGCGTTCGTCAAGCGCCTGTTCGCGCTGCTTAAGCGCGGAAAGCTCCCTTTTCATGGCCGCGTCCTCTTCGCTGCGCCGCGCGATCTCCCCGCGCAGGGCTTCGTTGGCCTGCACGGTGATCCCGTCATACTGCTCCAGCCGTGCCGAAAGGATATTCAATCCTTCGCGCGCGGCCTGCAGATGTGCCCCGGCACGTTTTACCAGCGCTTCGCCGTACGACTCCAGATCGAACAGGCGCGCCACCAATTTTAAACGATCGCCGCGCGGCGCGCGCACGAACTGCGCAAACTCGCCCTGCGGCAGCGCGATGCACTTTTCAAAGTCCTTTTGCTCCAACCCGACAATGCGTTCCAGCAGCGCGTTGCTCTCGCGCACGCCTTCGGAAAGGGCGGCAAGCGCCTCCCGCCGCCGCTCGAACACCTTTACCGACTGCGCGGCGTTTTTACGCTTCAACTCGCGTTCGATGCGGAAAGTGCGGCGACGGCCTTCGTAGACGATCTCAAATTCGAATACGACCTGCGCCCTGTCGCAGCGATAATTGATGATGTCGGCGATGCTGCCCGAGCGCAAGCGCGTTACGTTGCCGTAGAGCGCAAAGCCGATACAATCCAATATCGTGCTCTTTCCCGAGCCCGTGTCGCCGAAGATGCCGAAGATCCCGAACTCGAGCAGATGCGAAAAATCGATCTCCGCGCGCTCGGAAAAGGAGTTTATGCCTTCAAACGCAAGATAAACGGGCCTCATTCCTCCTCCCCCAAAAGCGCCAGAAAAGCCGCCTTCAGTTCCTCGGAAGGCGCCTCGGAATACTTTGTTTTATAGTACTCGTCGAAGAGCTGTGCCGCGGAAAGCGCCGAGCGATACACCGCTGGCGCCGCCTCGGACGCCGCCGTGCGGACGATGAGCGAAACCAGCCCGTCGTTCGCCTCGCGCAGCATCTGCGTCTCTTGCGAAGTAAGCGGCGCAGACAGATGCAGCGTCAGCTCGATATATGCATCGGGATATTGCGAAAGAAGCGCCGCGGCGTTCTCCGCGCCGACGGCCTGCAGCCGCACCAACCGTTTGCCGGCGGACAGCGGGATGCTCCGCTCCGGACGGATCTCGCGCCCGGACGTCGTAAGAAGTTCCACACTCTTTTGCGTATCGGCCTCGTCAAACGAATATTGCAGCAGCGAACCGCTGTAACAGACATTGCTTCCCAACCGCTGCCGACGGTGCAAGTGGCCCAGCGCCACATATCCCTCTGCGGGAAAACAGGAGAGCGGCACCGCCCGCGCGCCGCCAAGATCGATATCGCGCTCGCTCTCGCTCGTCGTGCCGCCCGCCGCAAACAGGTGCGACAGCAGAATGTGCGGACAATCGCCCGCATACCCCGCCTCGCCCCGGGCGATCCAGCGGCGGATCTTTTCCGGAAAGCTCTCTTCCGACTTCTCCTCGCGGAAGCGTGCCTCGTTGGGATAAGGCAGGCAATTGACGTATACGCGCTCTCCCGCCTCGTTCTCGATGACGACATACCCCTCGCCCGCGGCGACCGCGTGCACGCCGCGGCGTTCGGACGAGACCCGCGCGTTCCGACCGTTGCCGAACAGATAGATCCCCTCGTCGCCCGCAAGCGGCGCGGCGGCGGCAAGCCGCACGCCGTCGTCGTGGTTGCCGCTGACGACCACCACGGCGCGGCGCTCTCCGGCGATCCGCTTTACGGCATGGTAAAATGCCTCCTCCGCCTCGGCGGAAGGGAGATAGGTATCGAATACGTCGCCCGCGACCAATACGAGGTCGACCCGCTCTCGGTCGCAGAGCACGGCGATCTCGGCAAGCGCCTCGATTTGTTCGGGCAGGCGCTCTCTGTCGAAGAGGCGCTTCCCTATGTGCCAATCGGATGTGTGAAGGATCCTCATTTTAAACGTCTTACGGGCGCAGAGCGCGGCCGTCTCTTCCGCATAAAACCGCCGCCCTGCGTTTGTCACGGCAAAACGCGTTGCATTCGCGCGCCGATTATGCTATACTGTTATACAACAGGATTCTGTAAGGGCGCAATACGAACCCGAAAAGGACGCAAGTTTTATCGCTCCGCACGTATGGCGGCGCGATCCCGAGACGAGCTGCCGCAAAGACGGCGCAGCCCTACCCGCATATTGCAAGATAAGGCAAGCGGCAGGTTGCCGGCGCAATGCCGCCGAAAGCGAGTTCATGCGTTTCCCATACAGTATACAACAGCTTGCCGAAAAAAGCAAGCGTTCCTATGATTTTCGGGAAAAAACCCGCGTCCGGGAGGAAGATATGGCCTTTGCCGCGTTTTCGAAAGAAGTTACCGCCAACATGTTCACAAGCGTAGAAAACCAGTTTATTACCAAATATCTGCCGCAGGCCGACGGCGACGCCGTGCGCGTATACCTCTACGGACTGTACCTCTGCCAGTGCGCGGAGGAATTCGACGCGCAGGCGTGCGCAAAGCTATTGAAGCTCACCCCCGAAAAACTGACGGAAATTTTCGGCTTTTGGGAGGACTGCGACCTGGTGCGCATCCTCTCGCGCGAGCCGCTGTATGTGGAATATCTCCCGGTGAACGCGGCCGTGGGAAAACCAAAGCGTATCCGCCCCGAAAAGTATGCCGCCTTCAACCGCGAACTATATAAAATTTTACAGCGGGCGCAGAAGGACTTTAAACCGTACGAAATGCTGCGCATCTTGGAATTTTTGGAAAACAATCCCATGGAACAGCAGGCCTTTTTACTGGTGGCGGAATACTGCGCCAAAAAGGACGGCGAAAAGCTTTCGGCAGCGCACGTCTTGAATAAGGCCGCCAAACTGTGCCGCGAACACAAGTATACTTATGAGCAGGTCGAGGCCGACCTTGCCGACTTCAACACCCGCGAGCGCGATCTTTCGCGAATCTTTGCGCTGTTGGGGATATACCGCAAGCCGCAGGAGAGCGACTACGGGTACCTGGAAAAATGGAGCGCCGCGGGCGTGGAGACGGGTGCGGTGTTCGCCTGTGCCGAAACACTGAAAAAAGGCACGCTGACCACGCTGGACGCCCTGGTGACCGAGCTGTGCGAAAAGGACGCGCGCGGCGAGCGGGCAGCGCGCACGTATCTGGCCGAGCGCGAAAAGGTGACGGACGCGGTATTTAAAGTGGCGCGCAGACTGGGCGTAAAGGTGCAGAATCCCCGCCCCTATGCCGAAGAGTATTTGGAAAAATGGCTGGAACGCGGCTACGACGAGGAGAGTCTGCTTGCGATCGCCTCGCTGTGCATGAAACTTTCGTACGGCTTTCCCGAAATGGACGCCCTGCTGGACGGACTGTATACGCAGGGCATTGTGGACGAGGCGGGCGTAAAGGCATACTGCGCCGCCAGGAACGGCCAGCTGAAACTTCTGCAAAAATTGCAGACAAAATGCGGTGTGATCAAAAAGACGCAATCGGCCCTGGATATGATCGCCACCTGGCGCAGCTGGGATTTTTCGGACGAGATGATCCTGGAGGCCGCCGGACGAAGCGCGGGCGCCGCCTCACCCCTGCCCTATATCAACAAACTGCTCTCCGAGTGGAAACGCGAAGGCGTGCGCACGCCGGACGGGATCTCCGACCGCCCCGCGGCACGACAGGATCCCTATAAGACCGAGGCAGTCCTCGCCGCCGACGAACGGAGCGAACGCGAACACTACTATGCCGTGCGGCGCGCCGCGGCGCTGGAACGAGCGGAGCAGGCACAACGGCGCGCCGCGCAGGACCCCGACTTTTCCGCTGCCGAACGCATTTTGAAGGCGGGCGAAATAGAACTGGCCAAAGCGGAAATTTACGCGCCGGAAAAACTGCCCGCGCTGCGCGATCGCATGCAGGAGGCGCGCAGTCGGCGCAGCGCCGCGCTGGCCGCCGCCGGCCTGTCCGAAGCCGACCTGATCCCTCACTTCACTTGCGAAAAGTGCTCGGATACCGGCTTTTTACCGAACGGCGTCATGTGCGACTGCTACCCGTCGAAACGTCTCTAAAAGCAGGATTTGCGATAAAAACAAGGTACTATGCTACACATAGTACCTTGTTTTTTACTCATATTCGCCATAATCGCGTCGATCGTGCGGCGTTTCACAGGCAGACGGCGCAAGACGCTCGCCCCATTTAGAGCGTTTTTCCGGCTTGGGCGCCGCGCGCACATCGACCAGCACGACGTCTACGCCGATCTTTTTAACGCATTTCAGCTCGATAAACTGCTCTGCCTTCCCCCAGCGGAATCCCCGTCCGCCCGGCACCACGATGCCCTGTACCCGCCCTTCGGGATAGGTAAACACCACGTCGCACACGCGCCCCAGGCGCTTGCCGTCCGTTAAATTTACCGCCTCCTTGCGGTGCAGTTCGGAAAAACTCGTCTCCATACCGCTATTATATGCACCGCAGCGAAGAAATGTGTCTGCTCGCCCCTACGAGATCTCTTTGCGCAGAATGTTAAGCGCGTTTTTTTCAAGGCGGGAGACCTGCGCCTGCGAAATGCCAACCTCGGCAGAAATTTCGGTCTGCGTCTTCCCTTCGTAATACCGCAGCGTCAATATCTTTTTTTCGCGATCCGTCAGGCGTGCGATCGCCTCACGCAAGGCGACGTGCTCGGTCCATATCTCGTCGCTCTGCGACTCGTCGTACAGCTGATCGACCAGCTGCAGCGTATCACCCGCCTTGTTGTAGACGGGTTCGTAGAGCGATACGGGATCGGAAATGGCGTCCAGCGCATAGGCGACCTCTTTGGCCCGGATCTGCATGACCTCGGCGATCTTGTCGATGGTCGCCTCTTCGTCGCGCTCCTCTATCTTTTCGCGCACCTTTAAAATGCGGTATGCCGCATCTCGGATGGAACGAGAGACGCGCAGCGAATTGCCGTCGCGCAGATACCGCTTGATCTCCCCGAGGATCATCGGAACGGCATAGGTGGAAAATTTTACATGAAAGGAGCAATCGAAGCCGTCGATCGCCTTGATCAGGCCGACGCAGCCCGCCTGGAACACGTCGTCCGCATTGGCGTTTTTGGCCCAGAAACGCTTGACCAGCGAGAGCACCAGGCGCATATTCCCGACAATAAACATATCGCGCGCGGCCCGGTCGCCCTGTTTCAGCCGCTGCATCAGCGCTTCGTTTTCTTTATGCGACAGCTTTGGAAGCCCCGCCGTATCCACCCCGCAGATATATACTTTTTGCAGCATGCCTTCTCCTTCCGCCGCGCCGCCGCGCGCCGTATGTATGCGGAAAAAGTATGCGAAACGGACAAAAATTTATGCGCGGGCGGCTATACCAACTTAGAGATCTCCTTTTTCAGCCGCTCTATGATCTTTTTCTCCAGGCGCGAAATATAGCTCTGCGAGATCCCCAGCCGATCGGCGACATCCTTTTGCGTCATCTCCGCGCGGCCGCCCAACCCGAAGCGCATGTACATGATGCGCCGTTCGCGCTCGGGCAACTTTTTCAAAGCTTCTTTCAGCAGTTCGCGCTCCACGCCCGTCTCCACGCCGCCGTACACCGTTTCGCTGTCCGTTCCCAGCACATCGGAGAGCAGCAGTTCGTTCCCCTCGAAATCGGTGTTCAGCGGCTCGTCGAACGAGATCTCGCTCTTCCGCTTTACGGTACGCCGCAAATACATTAAAATTTCGTTTTCGATACAGCGTGAGGCGTAGGTGGCAAGCTTGATGTTTTTATCGGAGCGAAAGGAATTGATCGCCTTGATCAGGCCGATCGTCCCGATCGAGATCAGATCGTCCGCGTCGACGCCGGTATTTTCGAACTTGCGCGAAATGTATACCACCAGCCGCAGATTGTGCTCGATCAGCGTCGCCTTCACCGTTTCGTCTCCGCCGCCCGCGTCCAAACGATGCAGCAGTTCCGACTCTTCCTCGGCGGAAAGCGGCAGCGGCAGCGCCTCACTTCCACACAGATAATAAACAACGCCTTCGCTTCCCCTTATCTTTTGCAGCCAGCGGCGCAGCGCCGTAACTATGTCCATCGCATCCCTCCGCAAATGCCGTGTGCAAAATGATCTGATACGCCTTTTCGACCTCGCCCGTGGTTATGTATACATCGGAATATGTCTTGTTTTCAATGCACAGGCGGTCGCAGCGCAGCACGGGCCGCTCACACGCGCCGGCCACGGTGCCCACCCGGATACGTCCCACCGCCCGCGCGCCGCGACCGAACAGCGCCAGCGCCGCGACCGCCGAACAGACGCATACGGGCCGCCCGCGGAACGAAAGCCGATTCCCGCTGTCCGCCAGCCCCTTCCAGGTCACCGTGCGCGCACCCGCCGTCAGCGTGCAATCGTACAGCAGCCGCGTCAGACGCACCCTGCGATACAGGCGCCGCACCCCCACGGCGCATGCGGCAAAAAATACGGCGGTAAACGCAGCGATCAGGCCGACGGGCGCCTGCGCGATCATAAATCCGCCCGCGACCCGCCGCGCGCCGCACATGACGCACACCGCCGTGAGCAGTCCGCCCAGCATGAACATAAAGGCAAACAGCAGCAGCGACGTCCAAACCAAGGTTTTTATCTCCTTTTCGGACACGGCGATCGTCGCCAGCAAAACGCCGCCCGCAAGCTTTACGGCGATCTCCGCCCAGACGGGCAGCGCGATCAACGGGTACAGCACGGCAAGCGCGCCGCCGCTGCCCGCCGCGGCCGTCAGCCGCAGCGGCCTTACCGCGGCATGCGCTCCCTTCAACGCCAGATGCAACAGCAGCCCGTCGAACAAACTGTTTTCAAGAAAGGCATATTCCCAATAAACGACCATGGCCTCATCCCGTATGTGGCATTATAAGACCGCCGCCCGCGCGAAACGGCACGAATTGCGTCGAATAAGCGCAAAGAATGCAGAACGCGCCGCGTAAAATCTGACGCGGGGCTTGTCAGGCGCGACATCGTATGCTATAATAAAACCAGGATAAGGAGGAATGTATGGATATTTCCAATGCTACACGATTTTTACAGAGTTACAACCGCATCGAGGCGCAGTTAAAGCTCTTGTACAACGCCAAAGCGACCGCAAACTTTACCGACCTCGTAAAGCGCTGCAGCGATCTGGATATTACCGTGCGACGGTATGCCAGCGAATTGATCGACTACGGAAAACTGCGCAACGCCATTGTCCACCGCGGCGGCGCGGCCGCAGACGAGACGGTGATCGCCGTTCCCTGCGATGAGGTAGTGGAGACGATAGAATTTATCGAAGCGCTGATCTGCCGTCCGCCCCGCTTGATCGACGCCATAAAAGTGAAAAAGATCGCCTCGGTCTTTGCAGATAAGCCCGTGCTTTCCGCCGTGGAGGCCTTCCGCGAGAACTGGCAAAAGACGCTGATCGTATACGACCACGGAACGATGATCGGCGTGATCAACTCGTACGGACTGTACACCGAAATAGAGGTGCGGGCAAAAGCGGGCGAAAACCTGAACGACTTTTTTAACAAGACGATCTGCCGCGACGTCGTGCATGCCTCGGAGATGGAAAAATACCTGATCATGAGCCAAGACGCGACCGTATTCGAAGTGTTTGTCGCCTTTGAGGAACGCAAGCACCTTTTGGCGGTCATCGTCACAGAAAACGGCGTATTCGGCGAAAAAGTGTTAAGCATAATTACCCCCTCGGACTTCCCGCGCATCAACCGCTTTTTGGAGAGTTACAACGCAAAAACCTTTTAACGGATATTGACGAAAAAAACTAACAAAAAGTTAAAAATTTTTTCATAAAAACTATTGACAAACAAAAAATCCATGCTATAATGAAGGCACAACAAGGGAGAAGCCAACAGGGATCCCTCAAAAAACAAAACGAGTTGTTCGTTTGGAAGATCTTCTTTCAAGGACCGATCGCAAGAATTTTGGAACGATATGCTCTGCGGGACGATTTTTAAAAGAAATCGGTATCGGGAAAAAATTCAAACGAAAGGAACGAAAAAGAAGATAAGAAAAACAGACAAAGCCGATTGTATATGAGAGATCAAAAGTTTTCTACCTGCAGACAAGCGTTTTACGTACGGAAACAAACGGGAAAACGGAAAACCTGAAGGAAACTCCATTCGTTGCGTGGGTTTACGTTCCAAGCTTTCCACTCCGGAACGATCGAAACAGGAAAATCCCAATCGAACTTCATGATCAGAAATGAACATGGATAAGAATGAAGAGATTCCCTATCGAAGGAAGGAAGAGAAAGTAAGGCAGACCGTAAAAGGAAAAGAAATTTCTTATCAAAGATCAGGGGTTTAACCAACAAGAACGAAAGGACTTCGGTTAAAAAGTGTAAGTACGATCCGCGAAAAGAACTTTTCGGAATCAACGGTTTGATAAAACGGCAAATGCCACGAAATAACAGGCGGCGCATCGCAAGATGCGCCGCCTTACTTTATGCTTTTCGCCCCTCTCCCCCATGCCTGCCGCCACGTCACCCCGCCGATCGATTACCCCACGGGCGTATATACCACGCATGTTCGTTCGCCGCGCTTGCAGACAAGATATGCTTGTATGTCTGCCGCGTGATCTCCGCCAATCCACAGGTACCGCCGCACATTCGTCACCTCGCAGACGAGCGCGTTTGCATTGGCCGCCGCATGATTGCCGCCAGCCCGTGTATACCACGCATGTTCGTTCGCCGCGCTTGCAGACAAGATATGCCTGTATGTCTGCCGCGCGATCTCCGCCAATCCACAGGTACCGCCGCACATTCGTCACCTTGCAGACGAGCGCGCTTGCATTGGCCGCCGCATGATTGCCGCCAGCCCGTGTATACCACGCATGTCCGTTCGCCGCGCTTGCACGATTTGAGCACGTCGAACTTTTTATCTGCCGGAAAAAGATCATTCCTCTTTCGGATCGGGGCGGTCGGGCGCCGTCTTCCCTTCGCCGCGCAAAAAACGCCGACGGAAATGCAGGCGAGCCCGCTCGCCGACCACACCGCAAAATGCAAGCAGCGATCGGTCGGAATATTCTCGGAAATGAAAGGAAAACTGCTCGCACGCGCCCGTGGGGAAGGTGACCTCCAGCAATACGGGAAAGGTCGGTTTCGGGATCGCGCTCTCCCGCATGCGGCCGCGGAGCACGGACTCGGCGCGTCGCTCGTAACGCAGGGCGTTTTTGCGCATAAAACTTACTCGGCTGAAGTACGGATACCCCTCGCGCACGGTGTGTTCGCCGACGATGCAATGGATGTCGCCGCGCGCGAAATAGGAAAACAGCACATCGGAAAGGCGACAGATCCGATAATATAAATTTGGAAATTCATCCCGGAACCGCGCGGCCTCCTGCGGTAGACAATATGTAACGTCCATATCCGAATTATAACATATCCGCATGTGCCGCACAATCGATCTGTTAGCAACAAGTTATTGCTCTGCACCGTTTTTGCGTGCGTATTTCGCTTGCGCCGCCTTGTATCCGAAAAAATGTGCATCTACGCCATCCTTGGCGAACATACGGAACAATGCCGCAGCGCGCCCGCAAGACCTAAGGCCTTGCGGGCGCGCCGCTAAAAACGGTGCCGGCCGAAATTGTATTTTACAACGCGTTCCCGTGCAGGAACAGCCCGTTTTCGTTGCAGTCCAGCACGATGGTGCTGCCTGCCTGCGGGTTTTCCCGCACGATATATTTCGCCAGGATGGTCTCGGCCCGCGACTGAATGAAACGCTTTAAAGGGCGGGCGCCGAATGCGGCATCGTAGCCGTTGTCCGAAATATACCCCACGGCGCGCGGCGTGACCTGCAGCGTAAGGTTCTCCGCCGCCAGGCGCGCCTTTAACCGATCGAGCAGAATTGTCACGATCTTATCGATATTTTCGCGCGTGAGCGGCTTGAATATGATGACCTCGTCGAGACGATTTAAAAATTCGGGGCGGAAAGAGCGCTTTAACAGCTCGTTGACCTGCGCGCGGGCTCTTTCACCGATCTCCCCTCCCTCGATGCCGTCCATAATGATGTCCGACCCGAGGTTGGAAGTCAGAATGATGATGGTATTCTTAAAGTCGACCGTTCGTCCCTGCGAATCGGTCACCCGGCCGTCGTCCAAGATCTGCAGCAGGATGTTGAACACGTCCGGATGCGCCTTTTCTATCTCGTCGAACAGTACGATGGAGTACGGCTTGCGGCGAACGGCCTCGGTAAGCGCACCGCCCTCCTCGTATCCCACATATCCTGGAGGCGCGCCGATCAGGCGGGAGACGGAAAACTTTTCCATATACTCCGACATATCGATCCGCACGATGTTCTTTTCGTCGTCGAACAGATTTTCCGCAAGCGACTTTGCAAGCTCGGTCTTTCCGACGCCCGTAGGCCCCAAAAACAGGAAGGAGCCGATGGGACGATTGGGATCGGAAATGCCCGCACGGGAACGCAGGATCGCCTCGGAGACCTTTCGCACCGCCTCGTCCTGACCGACGACGCGCTTGTGCAGGTCGTCTTCGAGGCGCAGGATCTTTTCGCGCTCGCCCTCTTTGAGTTTTGCCACGGGAATGCCCGTCCAGCGAGCGACGATGCGGTTGATCTCCTCCTCGGTCACCTCGTCCTGCAGCAGGGCGTCCTGGCGGTCGTTTACGCTGGATTTTGCCGCCTCCAGCTTTTTTTGCAGCTCGACCAGTTTGCCGTATTTTAAGCGCGACGCCTCTTCGTATTTCCCTGCGTTCATGTACGAATCGATCTCCCCGTTTACGCGGTCGATCTCCGCCTTTAAATCTTTTTCGGCACGGATGGCGTTTTTTTCGTCCTCCCACTTGGCCTTCATGGCGGCAAAGGTCTCTTTCAGCGAGGCAAGTTCCTTTTTCAACGCCTCTAACCGCGCCTGCGAAAGATTGTCCTGCTCTTTGGAAAGCGCCTTTTCCTCCACCTCGAGTTGCGCGATCTTGCGGTTCATCGCATCCATGTCGGAAGGCATGGAGTCGATCTCGGTGCGGATCATGGCCGCCGCCTCATCTACCAGGTCGATCGCCTTATCGGGTAAAAAGCGATCGGTGATATAGCGGTTGGAAAGCACCGCCGCCGCCACCAGGGCGTCGTCGTGGATGCGCACGCCGTGGAAAATTTCGAAGCGCTCCTTTAAACCGCGCAAAATGGAGATGGTATCTTCCACCGTGGGTTCGCCGACCAATACGGGCTGGAAACGGCGTTCGAGCGCGGCGTCTTTTTCGATGTATTTGCGGTACTCGTCCAGCGTAGTTGCGCCGATGCAGTGCAGCTCGCCGCGCGCCAAAAGCGGCTTTAACAGGTTGCCCGCGTCCATGGCGCCGTCCGTCTTGCCCGCACCCACAACGGTATGCAGTTCGTCGATAAACAGCAGGATGCTGCCGTTGGATCTGGCCACTTCGGCCAGGACCGCCTTTAACCGCTCCTCAAACTCGCCGCGGTACTTGGCGCCCGCGATCAGCGCGCCCATATCGAGGGAAAAGAGCGTTTTGTTTTTCAGCGTTTCGGGTACGTCGCCCTTAACGATACGCTGTGCAAGGCCTTCGGCAATGGCCGTTTTGCCCACGCCCGGCTCGCCGATCAATACGGGGTTGTTCTTCGTCTTGCGCGAAAGGATGCGCACCACGTTGCGGATCTCCTCGTCGCGGCCGATCACCGGCTCCAGCTTGTGCTCTCTCGCGCGCTTCGTAAGATCGGTCCCGTATTTTTCCAATGCCTCGTACGTATCTTCCGGATTGTCGCTTGTCACGTTCTGATTGCCGCGCACCGCCTTCATCCCCTCCAAAAACTTGTTTTTCGTCAGACCGAACCGCGCAAAAATGTCGTTTAACCCGCGCTCGGCGTTATCGAACAGGCACAAAAACAGGTGCTCTACCGAAATATACTCATCTTTCATGCCCGCGGCAAGTTTTTCCGCCTCGTTCAACAGCCGGTTGACGGCGGACGTCGCATAGGGCTGACTGCCGCCCGAGGCGCGCGGCAAACGCTCTACCGCGTCCTTCAGTGCGCCCGTCAGTCCGTCGGCGTCCGCGCCCGCGCGCTTTACGATGCGGTATACGAGCCCGTCGCGCTCCATAAGCGCCAACGCCAGGTGCAGCACCGTCAGCTCGGGATTTCCGTACTCGACTGCGGCGTTCTGCGCGCTCTGCACCGCCTGCAGCGACTTCTGGGTAAATTTGTTTGCGTCCATTTTTTTCTCCTTCCGGACGGCGACCCCGTCCTTGTTTTCTCTCCTATATTATACCGCGCAAAATTTACCGTTAAACAAAGATACGAACATATTTTTTGTATTATAAAGGCGTCCCGCCTGCACGCGGGGCGCCTTTATAATACACATATGCCGTTATTTTACCACCTTACGCCAGCCGTAGGGATCGGGCAGCGTACCGTACTGAATACCGGTGATCGTATCGTAAAGGAATTTTGTGACGGGTCCCATCTTTCCGCCGTTGATCGTATAATCGACATCCCGATAGCGGATGAGCCCGACGGGCGAAATGACGGCCGCCGTACCGGTGCCGAACGCCTCGTTCAGCGTACCCGCCTTTTGCGCCGCAAGCACTTCGTCGATCGAAATACGGCGCTCCGATACCGTATATCCATGGTTTTTCAGCAGCTGAATGCAGCTTTTCCGTGTAATGCCGGGCAAGATGGAACCGACCAACGCAGGCGTGACCACCTCGCCGTCGATGACAAAAAACATATTCATGCTGCCCACTTCTTCCACGTACTTCTTTTCGTTGGCGTCCAGCCAAAGCACCTGGTCGAAGCCCTTTTCTTCGGCCTCTTCGCCCGCCTTCATCGAAGCGGCGTAATTCCCCAAACATTTTGCCTCGCCCGTGCCGCCGAGCGTCGCGCGCGTATAATGATCTTCCACGATAAGTTTGGTAGGCTCTAATCCGTGCGCGTAATAGCTGCCGACGGGCGATAAAATAATAAAGAACAGGTATTCGGTAGAGGCGTGCACTCCCAGCATGACGCGCGTCGCCACAATGGTGGGACGAATGTACAGCGCCGTTCCGGGATCGGTGGGGATCCAATCTTTCTCCAACTTTAACAGCGTCTCAAGCCCCTCTTCCGCCACGTCCTCGGGAAAGTTGGGAATGCACATCCTGGTCGCCGAGCGATTCATGCGCGCCCAGTTTTCGCCGGGGCGAAAGACGGCGATCGAGCCGTCGGGCTGAAGAAAGGCCTTCATCCCCTCGAAAATGCCCTGCGCGTAATGGAAAATGCTCGTGGCAAGGTCAAACGGCTTGGGCTCGTTGGGCTCGATCTTTGCGTCGTGCCAGCCCTGACCCGCAGTATACTTCATGGTGAACATGTAGTCGGTAAAGTAATGACCGAACCCGAGCGCGGTCCCCTTTACCGGTTTTTGTTTGCATTGGCTTCGTTTGATGATCTGCATAACGACCCCCTGCGCTTTTTTTAATTATACTCCCTTATCGGCTATTTTTCAAGCGGAAAGGGCGCAAAATATGTCTTTTGTAAAATAATTTCCGCCCTGCCGTTCAGCAGGTCAGAAAGCTGCGCCGAAAACGCCGCGCATTCCGCCTCGCGCACGGCAACGACAAGCGACGCGCGCGCCTCGAAGGTACGGGAAAGCACCGTGCACCGCCCCGTTACAAAGCGCAAAAGCGCGTTGACCTGCGCGTAATCCGTCAAGATCGCGAGCTGTGCGCACCGGTCGTACAGGCACACCGCGGCCTGTTCCAGCGCCTCGGCGGCGCAGGACGCATATGCGCGCGTCAGCCCGCCCGCTCCCAGCTTGATCCCGCCGAAATACCGCACGACGGCGACGGCCGTCTCGTACAGCCGCCGCTGTTTTATAACATTCAAAATAGGCATCCCGGCCGTTCCCTGCGGTTCGCCGTCGTCGAAAAAACGCTGTACGTTCCCAAGCTTATCGGCAATGAACGCATGGCACACATGCGTCGCCAGGGGATGTTCCGCCCGTACCGACGCCAAAAACGCCCGCGCCGCCTCCTCGCCCTCCGCGTGCGATACGTACGTTAAAAAGCGCGACTTTTCGATGACCTTTTCCGTCTGACCGGGCGCGGAGACGCTGAAATAACTCATGACTGCACGTTGATGCGCAACCGCACCTTTTTACCCTTGAACAAGGTAAACGGCGACGCAGGCAGGGGCGCGTTGACGTCGGTCACCCTTTCGCCGTTGACCGTTACGCCGCCCTGCTCTGCCAGACGGCGCGCCTCGCCGTTCGACTTGCAGATCCCCGCCGCCACCAGCGCCTGCAGCACCGTTTTTACGTCGCCGGGAAGGGTCTTTTCGGGCATGTCGCCCTCCCCCGAAAAGGCGCCGCGCGCTTCGGACTGTGCCTCCTGCGCCCGCTGTTCGCCGTGTACCATTTTGGTGAGTTCGAAGGCGAGCACCTCTTTGGCGCGGTTGATGCGTTCATCCCGATGGGCGCAGAGCGAGGCGATCTCCTCGAGCGGCAAAAAGGTGAGCAGCTTTAGGCACTTTTCCACATCGGCGTCCGCCGTGTTGCGCCAATACTGATAGAACTCGTACGGGCTCGTCTTGTTTTCGTCCAGCCATACGGCGCCCTTTTGCGTCTTGCCCATCTTTTTTCCCTCGCTGGTGGTAAGCAGGGTAAACGTCATGGCAAACGCCGCCTTGTGCTCTTTGCGGCGGATAAGGTCGGCCCCGGCCAAAATGTTGCTCCACTGGTCGTCCCCGCCCAACTGCAAAAGACAGCCGAACTTTCTGTTTAACACCAGGAAATCGTACGCCTGCATCAGCATATAATTAAATTCGAGAAAGGTGAGCCCCTTTTCCATGCGCGAACGGTAACACTCGGCCGTCAGCATTTTGTTTACGGAAAAATATACGCCCACGTCGCGCAAAAAGTCGACATAGTTGAGGTTGAGCAGCCAGTCGGCATTGTCCACCACCACGGCGCCATTTTCCCCTTCGAAGCGGATAAAGCGCGCCATCTGCTTTTTGAAGCACTCTACGTGATAGCGTACCGTTTCGCGCGTCATCATCGAGCGCATGTCCGTCCTACCGGAGGGGTCGCCGATCATTCCCGTGCCGCCGCCGATCAGAATGATGGGCCTGTGGCCTGCATCCTGCATGTGCTTCATCGCCACCAACTGCATAAAGTGCCCCACGTGCAGGCTGTCGGCCGTGGGATCGAACCCAATATAAAATGGTACGCTTTCGCTGCCCAGCTTTTGGTACAGCTCGTCCTCGTACACGGTCTGCTTGATAAATCCCCGCGCGCGCAGGGTGTCCATTACGTTACTCATGCCCTCTCCTTTTTTGCCGGCCGCACAAAAAAACGGTTTGCGCCGCGCGCAAACCGTTCCGAGCGAATGCATTTACGCGCCAAAAAATATTACGCCAAAACGTAATACGCGTAGCCGTAAATTGCAACTGCAAGCGAATGTTTCATACCGCTATTATACGACGGACAAGCGGTTTTGTCAAACATTCCGGGCAATATTATGCAAAATTTCGCCCGTTGACGGCGCTTTGCGCGCGCTCTGTCACGTTCAGCCCCTGCAGGGCGCTCAGCAGGCGCAAGGCGTTTTGCGTGGTGCGGTCGCGCCGCATCTGCGCTTCGAGTGCGCCGTTGCGCGCAGCGCGCCGGATGCGGGTGAGCCTGGTGATTTCTGCGTCCATAGAGATCTTTTTCATATTCCCTATTATACGCATAATACTTGACAAAAATTGTCATATATGATAAAATAATTAAAAATTTTTTTTGCGAACTTTGAAAGGGACGGACCATGGCATTTCAGAAGATGCTGGATATGCTGTTTATATTGCTGGAGCGGAGGCGGGTAAACGCGGGCGAGCTTGCCGCGCGCTATCATGTCTCTGTGCGGACGATCTACCGCTACGCCGACGACATGACAATCGCAGGCGTGCCGGTCGACCGGACGCGCGGCCCGAACGGCGGCATAAGCATTTCGGATACCTACAAGCTGCCGCGCGGCTTTATGCTGCGCGAGGAGTATGAACGCGCCATAGAGGCCCTGCGCGCCATGGAGAGCCAAATGCACGATCCCGTGCTGCGATCGGCCATTCAAAAGCTTTCCTCGCAGATCAAGCGCGAACGGCAGGACGGCGCGCTCTCCGGCAATATTTTGGTGGACGGCGGTACGTGGGGAGACGAGCGCAAGTTTTCCGATAAACTTTCGCTGATCAACCGCGCCATAGACGAGCGCCGGGCGCTGGAGATAGAATACGTGGACCGCGGCGGCGAGCGCACCCGCAGGGTGATATGTCCGCACCTTTTGGTGTACAAACAGAATATATGGTACACCTACGCCCACTGCCGTCTGCGCGGCGCCTTCCGGCTGTTTAAGTTGGGCAGGATCCGCTCGGCCAAGGAGACGGGCCAGACCTTTTGCCGCATCCCCTTTTCGCGCGAGGAGATTCCCCTCTCCTTTTGGAACGACTCCGAAAAGACGGTTTCGGCGCGCTTTCAGATCATGCCGGAGGTACTCCCCTTTGCCGAGGAATGGCTGGGCATTGAAAACATTACAGAGCAGAACGGCGGATATTACGCCGACGTGACGCTGCCGGACGACGAATCGCTGGTAGGAAAGATCCTTTCGGCGGGGCCCGGCGTGATCGTGCTTGCTCCGCGACGGCTTGCCGAGCAGGTCAAGGAGGCGGCCCTGCGCATTGCCGGAGCGCAATAACCGACAAACGATATACGGCGCGGATCTCCTCCCGAGATCATTGCGCAGCGGCGGGCGGCGCCGTCTGCGCCGAAACGGCGGCCGGAGAGCATGCCCGATCCATTGCAATGCTGCGGCGCCCTGCGCCCGCATCCTCTTTTTCCTGCATGGGCAAGACTGCCGGGCCTTATGATCGCCATGCTCCGCCGCGATCCACGCAACGGCAACGGAACTATTGAGCGCAATAATCATCCACCTGCATAGCCGGTGGCATCCCATTTTCCTTCGCCTGCGGCGCGCGCCGCCATAGACGGGGCGGGCCGTAAGCCCCCATATTATCGGCCGCGCGCAAGGCGCGCCCGGGACGACCCGACCGTCACGCAATCGTTCCTTTCTACCGTAAACGGGCCGTATGCCTTTTCCTCCCTCGCTCCCCACTGCAAGGGGAGGCGGCTTTCTGAAGGCTCTTTTTTCCTGCCTCCCCTTTATAAGGGGAGGCAGCTTGCCGCAGGCGGTGAATTATACTATTAAGTGCAACAGATGAGGGAGAAAAAAAGGAGTTCATACAAATCTGTGGTAAAATAGAGTTGCGAAACAAAATTTACTACAAAGGAGACTTGTATGAACTACCGCCATTTTACCATAGAAGAGCGTTGTTGTCTACGGGAATACTATGTCAAAGGGAAAAGTTATCGGGAAATTGCAAGACTTTTGGGCAGGAACGTATGTTCTGTATCAAGGGAACTGCGGAGAAACTGTACTTTTTTCAGGGATATACCGAG
>CALVPS010000015.1 GCA_944354035.1 uncultured Clostridia bacterium
GAGAACCGATGGCGAAAGCGGTCATAGACGCGCTTTCCAAGTTCCCGAAAGAAGCGGTAAAGACGATCACCTGCGACAGAGGGAGCGAGTTCGCCTGTTGGAGAGAGATAGAGAAAGCGCTGCAATGCGATATGTATTTCGCCGACCCGTATTGTGCCTGGCAGAAAGGGACAAATGAAAACTTAAACGGATTACTCCGGGAATTTTATCCCAAGGGAAGAAACCGTTCGAGGGTGAGCTCTGCAACATTAAAAAAGAACCTGGCGTTGATCAACGCCAGGCCCAAAAAAGTTTTACATTACCATACACCACAAGATTTGTTTGAACAAAATCTCTCTGAGTGTTGCACTTAGTTTGACAATTCATCCAGGCAAGACGAAAGGGTTTTTATCAACGTGCCCTGTTTACAGCCCTCCCGCCTCGCTGTGCTTACCATATTCCCTTTATAAGGGAGGACGATCCGATACCATAACGCGCTTTCAATTCCGTTCTGCTCATCGGCAAAGCCGCGCTTATACCCGCAACGTATCCGCGGAGTTTCGTTACCAATAACGTGGCGGGGCGCCTATTTACGCCCCGCCTTTGCCGTTTGCTTGATTTTGGAGTGATAGAAATAGTTGATGATGACGGGCTTACCCGTGGGATCCCGTAAAAACGGTTCCTCGTCGATGACGTATAAAAAGCCGTTCTTTTCGGCGTAATCCGCCACCCCTTCGTCGAGGGCGCGCCAATAGGTCAAATCGTTCCCGTTGTAGATCTGCCGATAGAGCGGCAGAAGACCGGGGTACTTCTCTTTTATATAGCGCATGATATCCGCCTTAAAGCTGCCGCGCAGGTTTAAATTTTCCAACCAGATGTAGTCGCAGAAATCCCTGATGCGTTCGACGATCGCAAACACATCGGTGATCCCCGGAAAAATGGGCGAAATAAAGCAGGCGGTGCGGATGCCCGCCGCGCGGCACGTTTTCATGGCGGCGATCCTGCGCTCGATGGAGACAGCGTTGTCCATGTCGTCTTTAAAAGCTTCGTCGAGCGTGTTTACGGACCAACTTACCAAGGGAGATGGAAAGGTCCCGATAAGGTCGATATCGCGCACGACGAGGTCGGATTTTGTGGTGATGATAAGGTTTATTTTGCTGCCCTGCATCTCTTCGAGAAAGGCGCGCGTTCGGCAAAACGCCTCCTCCTGCGGATTGTAACCGTCCGTCACCGAACCCACGATCATCGTCTGCCCGTCGTAGCGCTGAGGATTTTTTATCTTGTCCCAATACTTTACGTCCAAAAAGGCGCCCCACGGCTCGTCATGCCCCGTAAAGCGCTTCATAAAGCTGGCGTAACAGTACTTGCAGGCGTGCGTGCACCCCACATAGGGATTGACCGAATATCCCGCAATGGGCAGATTGGACTTGGTGAGCACCGTTTTTACATGAACTTCGCCGATCTTAACGTCGTTCATTCCTCTTCCTCCGAATTGTTTAAAATGCGTTTTAAACCGCGTTCAAACCGCTCCGTCTCCTTGTCCGAAACGCCGCGAAAAACTCCCGGGCATTGCGCCGGCCAACAAAATCGCACAGGTATTTCCCTTGGGAATCTGCGAACGGGCAGAGCTTTTTTGACGAGCTGCAGCCCGAACAGTCGCCTGTCATGGGGAGCGCCGACCAATGTTGCGCGCAACGGCGCCGACGGCCGATCGGACGACAGATAACAATTTTAATGTTTTTGTCTTATCTTTCTATAAAATACCCTGTCACTCATATGTGTACTATATGGTACTATATTTGTCAAGCGAAATTGTGCAAAATAAACATCCGCCGGCATAGCCGGTGGCGTTTCATTTTCCTTCGCCTGCGGCGCGTGCCGCCATAGGCGGGGCGGGCCGCAGGCCCTCATATTATCGGCCTCGCGCAAGTCGCGCCCGAAAGGCAAAGCAGTCACGCAATTGTTACCTGTTCCCCGTAAACGGGCCGTATATCTTCTCCTCTCTTGCCCCCCCTGTACACAGGGGAGGCGGCTTACCAAAGGCTCTTTTCCCCTGCCCCCTTTATAAGGGGAGGCAGCTTGCCGCAGGCAAGACGGAAGGGTTTTTATCAACGTCCCCTGTTTACGCCCCTCCCGCCTCGCTCCGCTTACCATACTCCTTTTATAAGGGAGGACGATCCGATGCTATAACGCGCTTTCAATTCCGTTCTGTTCATCGGCAAAGCCTATCTTATACCCGCAACCGATCTGCGGAGTTTCGTTACCAAAAAGAGGCCCGGTCTGTTGACCGGGCCTTCGCCGCATCTGCCGATACAACGGCAAATGCGTACTTCTTTTGATCTGAAACCGACCGCGGACGAACGCGTTATACGATCGGCGCAGAGGCCTCGATCTCGACGGTGACGACGGCGTCGCCGCAGCGGAACGTCTTGGTGATGACTACCCCGCCGCTTACGGCAGGTTTTGTAAATTTCGTGCCGTATTTTCCGCTGGTCATGCCCGTCGCCGAGAAGGGCGCAGCCCCCTCGCTGTTATAATTTAATTCAAAGACTTCGCCGTACTTTAAGTTGTCGCTTCCGCCGTCCGAACCGTATATGCGGTAGAACCCCTCCGTCGTCACGTCAAGAGAGACGGAGCCGGCGATCGCCTCGGAGAGCACGCCATACACGTCGCCGCCGCGCACCGTGCCCTCGATATTATAGGTGTAGCCGACCCAGATATCGGTTTTGGAGACATTGGTGAAGGTCACCTGCATTTCGGAGATCCAGAGCGCCACGACATCGGCGCCGTTTAAGCCGCGCACGTCGGTGACGATATTCCAGGCGCCGTTTTGCAGAGCGAACCAGGCGAGCAGACGATAGCCTTCGACGGACGGACGATAGGTGAGCGCGTAGTCGTCGTTGAAAGAGAGCTGCCGTTCATAGCCGTTTTTGGCGGGATTGAACGCGCTGTCCTCCAGCGCAAGGTCGCTGAGCAGATTGATCGTCACCGTGTTGTCGATCCACAACAGATATACCGCGCACGCCGGGACGATCGCGTTGTCGAGCTGCGTTACGGCCGTCCCCGCGCCTTCCGGCAGGGTGTAGTAGCCGCCGAAATCGTAGCAAGGTACTTTTACGGCGGGATCGAGCGCAACGGGCGCGCCGTCGTACACATATACGACCTCTTTTACATAGGCGCCCGCAAGCTCGTCAAACGTATAGCCCTCGGCCGGCTGCCCGCTGATCAGCGTCACGGTATAGGCGTTGGCCGTATATACGGCGTCGATCCGCATGTTGTCCGTAACGGTCTGTCCTTCCCGCACCTGCCATGCGCCCGTATAGCCGAACTTTTCGGGCACGGCGGGCGGCACGAGCAGATCGCCGTAATGGTAGTTTTGCACAAGGACGGTCTCCCCTTCGGCAACGAACGCCACTTCGTAGCCCAGCATGCTCCACTGCGCGGTCAGCAGCATATCTTCCGCCGCGTCGGGCGCCTGCGTATACAACGTTCCGTTGTAAACAAAGCCGTCAAGGAAGCGTCCTTCGTACGTGACCGCCGCGGGAAGCGCAAGCGCGGTACCGTACACACGGGTACAGGTCTGTTCGTACAGGCCGCTTGCGGGATCGAAAACGAACCCTTCGATGGGATAAGCGCTCTGCAGGGTAACGGTATACACGTTGGGCGTATAAACCGCCGTATACGACGCATTCCCCGTGACCGTTTCGCCCGTAAGACCCCAGCCCGCAAAGACATAGCCGGGTTTTTCGGGCGCCGCGGGCGGCTGCAGCGCGTCGCCGTAGTGCGCCGTCTGCGTTGCGACCACCACACCGTCCGCCACAAACTCTACCGTATATTCAAACCACGCCCAATCGGCGTTCAGAGTAAGATCGGAGAGAATGTTCAGCCCGTCCGAATCCGCCGTCAGCAGGTACCCCTCTGCCGAATAACTTGCGATATATCGCTCCGCGTCGGCAACGAACGGCAACGACAGATCCCCGTACGTGTACTCCACCGTACGGATCCACGCGCCGCTTGCGGGATCGTAAACAAACCCCTCCGCCGCACGCTCGCTGACCAATGTAAGCGTATGGGTATTCGGCGTATACAGGGCGTGCACCGACTCGTTCTCTTTGATCTGCGAAAAATCCGTCTTGCTCCAGGCGACCGTGTAACCGTCTCTTTGCCATTGCGAAAGGTCGGGCAGCGTCACAACGGAATAGGCCTCGCCGCTTGCGGGATCGTACAGCACGTTCTGCACCGATATCGTATTGCCCGCCACCACAAACTTGACCGAGGTGAGCTTGCCGGCAAGGTAATACGAGCCGTCCTGCTCCGCCCAATCGCATTCGACCGACGCAAAGTTGTCCGAAAGGTCATCCATCGCCTCGAACGCGGCCTGCGCCTCGCCGCTCTCCCACACATTGCAGGGATTGCGGTAAAACAGATCGGCGTCTAACGTAAGAATTGTATACAGGCCGGCGTTGAATCCGAGCGTACGCAGCACGCCGTCGGCACCCGCGCCGAGCTCTACCGTCATGTCGCCGAGCACGCCGTCTGTCAGCGCCTGACCGTTCAGCACCAGCTTCCACTGCGCGCCGCTCTCCGCACCGGAATAGGCATAACTCTTTAAAATATTGCCCAGCACAATGCCGTAGTCGTCGGTATTGACGGCGGGCTCTCCGCCGTCCGCGGGTTGTTTGTTGAGGGCGTCGCGGATGGTGCCGTTGATGGTGTCGCTGAAGGCGAGCATGTAGCCCAGGTGATCGGTGAGGATGCCGCTGAAGAAGTTGCTCAACGGCATTACGCGGTAGGTGGGCTGCTCGCCCTCGAGGGTGCGCTTCATCCACACCATGCCGTTGCGAATGGTAAGTTCGGTCGTACCGCTGCTGTCGATCACCAAAGGGAAGGATCGATACGTCAGCTTGAGGTTGATCGTCACCTCGCCCGCTGCATCGACATTGACCCCGAGCGATACGCCGATATCGGTCAGCGACCAGCTGCCGATCTTTCCGCTCATCGACCCGCTGATATAGTAATTTTCGTTCAGCGCGTACGCTCCGTCCGCCGTCTCGTGCGTTGCAGAACGAGCGATCGCCTTGAGCAATTCGTCCACCCCGGCAAAGGTATAATCGGAATAGTCGGCAAACGTAAGCGCCGGACGGATGGAATCGTCAATATTCAGCACAATGCCGCCGTCCTTTGCCGTAAGCGGGATCTGCGCGTAAGAAAAGGCGAAATCCACCGTCGTCTTTTCGCTTGCGCCGTTGCCGTAAATGTTGGAGAGCGCTATGCCGGTAAGCACAGATTCGCCTATGGCGCCACGCTTGGTGATCGAGATCGTCAGATCGGAGAGCTGCGTCCCGCCAAAAATAAGGTCGGAATTGAGCGCCAGCGTAAAGGTGGCGGTCCCGGCCGCCTCGTCGCGGACAAAGCCGAGCTCGGTAACGTATTCCCCGGGATTGACTGCGTCGCCCATCGTCATGGCGCCGCCAAGCTGCGCCAGCAGCTCCTGAATGGCGGCCTCTATGCCGAGCGATTTCATAAACACGCTGCCAACCGCCTCCAGCTGCGCCTTGTCGGTCGCCGTAAGCCAATCGGAGATGAGGTAGTCGTTCAATACGCCCGCCAGCGCGGCCACCGTCGCCTCGTCCAGGCCGACTACACCCGTCAAAAAGTCGTTTAATACACCCTCTTCCGGTCCGACCAGCGAAAGACCCGCCGAGAGAATGGTGAACAGGTCGCCCGACGAGAGGCTGAACCGCAGGGGCTGATAGCGGCTGTCCGTCGCCGCATATTTGGAGATGTCGATATAAAAATCGAGTTCGCCGTCGTCGTCGGCATCCAACATCCAAAAATCGAAGTAGAGGTCGGTCCCCGCCTCCGAAATTTCGTCGAGGCGCAGGGCGACATATACGTAGCAGTCGGGATTGACCGTAAGCGTGGTCGTTTCGGTATCGATATGAATGGGCAGGCCGGCTTCACCCGAATGATACACCACCAACCCGTCGATCGTAAACTTTTCGCTTCCGTCCGCCGTGTAAACGGTCGTACCGTTCCGGAAAGAAACGGATACGTCGGGCGAGGAGATCGTGCCGACGGCCGCGCCGACCAGGTCGAGCAGGTCGCAAAAATCTTCGGCAGTCATATGGTCGCCCACGGGCTCATCCGGCTGCGCCGACGTCGCGGCGGCGACGAGCTCGCCCGAAAGCGAAATATCGCCGCTTGAAAGCGTAAGCGCCAGCCCCAGCGTCCCGCCGGAGGCGGTGCGGTCAAACAGTTCCATTGCAAGCAGGTCGCCGTACACAACGGTGGCAACGCTGCCGGGGGCTTGCGTAGCCCCGCCAAGGACAAGCCCCTGCAGCAGGGTGGCAAAATCGAACGCGTCGATCGCCTGCGTCACGGCGTTGCCGCCGGCAAGCAGCTCGGAGAGCGCTTCGGCACTTTCGGCCGTATCGCCCGTGACGTCGCTTAAAACGGCAAGCACGCGCTCGCGCACCGTTTCAAACGCCTGCGCGATCGAAGAGAGTTCGGCGTACACCAGCTCCGCCCCCACATTGCCGTAGGCGATCTTTACCAGCGTCTCGTCCGCATAGACGCGGATGAGCTGCTCGATGCCGTTGACGGCAATTTTTAACCGCAAGGAAACAACAACGCCGGACTCCCACGAAAGAATGCCGTTTTCCACCGTAAGCGACATCTGCATATCGCCGTACCGCAGCGCAAGCGTGCCGGAAAGCCCGAGCCTACGCTCGGAGAGAATGGTAAACAGCTCTTTCAATACGACGGTAATATCCGTATATCCTTCGGTATCCGCCGTGAACGCTTTACCCGCCGTTACCGTGATATCCGCTCCGAGCGCCGCGACCGTCACTTCGCCTTCGCGTACCGTAACCGTCACGTCGCCCAACGCAAACTCTACGCCCAGGGCCTTTAACAGCTCCGTGCCCTTTATTACGATCTGCGTGCTCTCTTCCGTTCCGTCAAGCCCGATCACTTCGCCGAACGTAAGACCCAGCACCTTCTCTAAAAGGTCGCTCTCCGCGCTCCCCTCTCCCGTGCCGATCAGTCCGACCAGCAGCTCTGCCGCCTCCGCGACATTCGCGCGTACCTTGATCCCGTCTATCGTTAAATAGATCCCGCCGTTCGCATAGACCGCCCCGAGCTCCTTCTCCAGACCGCGGTATACGATCCGCGCCGCAAGCTGCGCCGTGCCCTCCGTGATATCTACCTGCAGTTCCCCGGCAATGCGCAGTTCGCCCGCCTCATACGTCACGTCTGCTCGAAGCACCTCTTCCTGCAGCAGCGCAAGCAGGTTCTTCGCAAGCGGAACGATATCCGTATATCCTTCGGTATCCGCCGTGAACGCTTCGCCCGCCGTTACCGTGATATCCGCTCCGAGCGCCGCGACCGTCACTTCGCCTTCGCGTACCGTAACCGTCACGTCGCCCAACGCAAACTCTACGCCCAGGGCCTTTAACAGCTCCGTGCCCTTTATTACGATCTGCGTGCTCTCTTCCGTTCCGTCAAGCCCGATCACTTCGCCGAACGTAAGACCCAGCACCTTCTCTAAAAGGTCGCTCTCCGCGCTCCCCTCTCCCGTGCCGATCAGTCCGACCAGCAGCTCTGCCGCCTCCGCGACATTCGCGCGTACCTTGATCCCGTCTATCGTTAAATAGATCCCGCCGTTCGCATAGACCGCCCCGAGCTCCTTCTCCAGACCGCGGTATACGATCCGCGCCGCAAGCTGCGCCGTGCCCTCCGTGATATCTACCTGCAGTTCCCCGGCAATGCGCAGTTCGCCCGCCTCATACGTCACGTCTGCTCGAAGCACCTCTTCCTGCAGCAGCGCAAGCAGGTTCTTCGCAAGCGGAACGATATCCGTATATCCTTCGGTATCCGCCGTGAACACTTCGCCCGCCGTTACCGTGATATCCGCTCCGAGCGCCGCGACCGTCACTTCGCCTTCGCGCACCGTGAGCGCTACGTCGCCCAACGCAAACTCTACGCCCAGGGCCTTTAACAGCTCCGTGCCCTTTATTACGATCTGCAATGCGCCGTCCCCTTCGCCCACCGCAATGTTGGCGGCAAAGTCAGGCGAAAGCAGCGTGTTCAACAACGTGCCGAGCTGCCATTCCTGCGCGTCAGCGGCGGGAAGCGAAAGGTAATTTTGCAGCAGCGCCAAGGCGTCCTCTGCGCCGGCAGACACTTTGACGCCGTCGAGATCGAGGAATGCGACGCCGTTCGTATACGAAAGCGCCGCCCGCTTTTCGACGCCGCCGACCGTAAGCGTCAGCTCGCCCGCAACGCATGCGTCGGCAAGCGACACGCTGAATGCGCCGTTCAGGGAAAACCCTTCGCCCGCATAGCCGACGCTGAGCGACAGGACGTCGCCGGACAAGATCTGCGCCAGTGTGACGACATGATCGGTGAGGTCGATAAAGGTCCTCTGTTCGTCTTGGGTAAGGGCAGGGATCTCTTCCTCGCCGTAAGCAAGGCGAACGCCGAGCTGCATACCGGCAACTTCGGCCTGCGCCCGCACTTCGTTCAGCGAAATGTTTCGCTCGGCGTCGACGCCGAAGGAGAACGCGACGGGCAGTTGCAGTCCGAACAGTTCGAGCGTGGACGACAGCTGCGCCGAGGCAGAGTCATCGGACACGGTGAGTTCACCGCCGGAAAGCTGCGAAAGCAGCGCATTGAGATCGAGCGAAAGGCCGCCCTCTCCCGCCCCGTCGGACGACAGAAGTCCCGAAAGAAGCTCGAGCAGCTCGTTTGCATTCAGCCGGACGCGGACGTCGCCATACCGCACATAGGCCGTCCCGGCCGTATACCACAGGCCGAGCGAACCGATCTGTGCGCGCAGTTCAAGATTTTTAGTATCGACCGCGTTGACATACACGCGGCCCGAAATCGGCGTTCCGTCGACCGTGACATCTAAGTCGAACGTAACGGGGCCGCTCAACACGGGCGCGAACGCATTGGAGAGGCATTCCGCCGCAGTCAGCGGGCGATCCTGTTCGCCTGGCTCCTGCGCGGGCTTGTCGGCGTAATTTTTAAAGTACGTTTCGTACGCGTCGCTCTCCGCCTTCTGCGTGTCGTACTCAAAGTCGGTATGATACTTCGACGAACAGGTAACGGTAAGGCCCATTGTGGCCTTATACTCCTCCGTGATATCGGAAGCAAGCACCTGCCACGTTTCGTCAAACGTATACGTAACGGTGATAAAATTGAAGGTAGGCTGTTTGTTAAGGCCGCCCGTAAACATCATTTGGTTGATATAGTACGCGGGCGCCTTGTCGGACGCGGGGTTCAGATAATAGGTCTGCGAATAGGTGCCGTCGCCGCGATCGACAACGGGATCGGCGGACAGCAACGTCTCTTCGTTGATGACATAGACGGAAAATTCCGTGCCGGGAAGGCCGTTTTTGGTGCGGAAATCGTCGATATTCATGTTAGCGAAGGGCTCGCCCTCCTTCCAGGGCGTATTCAGCCCGTCATAGGTAGAGGCATTGCCCGCAGCCTCGCGCCAGATCACGCGGTCGCCCACATAGCAGAACTGCCGCGCCGCATTGACGATAGACGACATGGTGATATCTGCCATGATCAGTACGCCGTCGTCGAACTGTTTGTAGGTGTTTACCGACTGGTCGATCCCCATGGCGACCGTTGTTCCGTGCATTTCGGAATACCAATTGTCCTGCGCACGGAAGCGGGCGTTCATAAAGGCGATATTATCGAGCGCGTCGTACATATCGGGCGTGGAACCGTCGTCCGGCACCGGCTTGGATACGGTGACAAACCCCTCTTGCACCACATTGCGTTCGGCCTCGGTAAAAAACAGCGCATTAACGCCAAAAATGCTGCCGCTGACAAGCACGGCAGCCACAACGCACGAAAGCGCCTTTTTAAGGCGGAGATGCGTTTTGATTTTCAATGTTCCGCGCCCGCTCTTTTTGCGGACGGTGCGCGGATGACGATCGTTCACGATTTCGTGCAGCCCGTCGGGACCTTCTTTGAAATGTTTCATGATCTCCCTTGCCGCAGGGCTTCCTCCCGAAGCACGGTTTTCTCTTCCGCTCTCCTGCAGTGTAATACTCTTTTATGACACGATTGTAACACCTTTGCAAACAGATGTCAACAAAATATATGACATTTTTCATCTTCTTTCACAGAAAAATTTTCCAAAAGAAAACTCACCCTACGGGTGAGTTTCGCATGGGCGGGAGATCCCGCTATCGGGCAAGGTATTTTCCGGGCGCGGCGTCCTCCTGCAGCAGGGCGCGCACCAATACCTCTTCGCAGGGCGGCCGCGCGTAAAAATCGCGCGGGGGCTCGCCCTCTATCGCAAGATCGGCGACGACGGAACCGGCGCGCAGCACGATCGCGCGGTGCGAAAGCAGGGCGGCCTCGTGCACGTCGTGCGTGACAAACACCACCGTATTACGCCGCTCGCGCCACAGCGATGCAACGAGCGCGATCAGCGACTTTTTCAGCGAGAGATCGAGCGAGGCAAACGGCTCGTCCATCAGCAGCATCTCGTGCGGATACAAAAACGCGCGGGCAATGGCAACGCGCTGCCGTTCTCCCCCCGAAAGCGTATTAGGATAGTCGCCGCCGCGGCCGGCAAGCCCCACTTTTTCCAGCGCGGGAGAAATTTGATCGCGGGCGGCCTTCGGCAGCACAAAGCGCAGGTTGCCCTCTACCGTAAGGTTGGGCAGCAGACGGGGCGATTGGAACAGATACGAGGCGGGCAAACGGCCCTCTACCTCGCCTTCATAATCGGTAAGTCCCGCCAAAATATTTAACAGCGTGGTCTTCCCGGCGCCGCTTTCGCCCAGGATCGCGGTGATCTTTGCAGGCTCCAGCGTGAACGAGACGCGGTTGAGGGCGCACCTTTCACCGTAACGCTTTGAGACTTCTTTCAGGACCATGCGCGCCACCTCACAACGACAAAATAGAGCAGACGGAACGCACCCTCGACGATAAACCCCAATAGTACGGCAAACAGCGTAAGCGCCATCAGCCGCGGCATGTTCAGGTACAGCTGCGCCTCCTGCATCATGCCGCCGAGCGAGCGGAAAGTGGAGGCCAGCACCTCGCCGGAGACGATGACTTTCAGTCCCAGCGAAAAGACGGATCCCGCCTGTTTTAACAGCAGGGGCGCGGCAAGCGGAAGGTACATTTTTGAAATCTGCCGCCCCACCGGGATGCGGAACGCGCGCACGAGCCCGCCGTACGATTCCCCCACCTCGTCCAATGCCGCAAGCGCGGCCGCATATACCGCGGGAAACAGCACAAGGCCGGCCACCAGTACGGGCGCAACGGCGGGTGATGTCCACAACAGCAGCATCAGCACGACGGCCATCGTGGGCACGGTGCGCAGGACGGAAATGACGGGCGCCAGAAAGGCGCGCGTGCCGCCCTGCAAATGGGCGAGCACGGCCAGCCCAACGCCAAGCACGAACGACCCCAAAAACGCCCACAGCGCGCGCAGAAACGTGTTGAAAAACGCGCGCCAAAAGGACGCTTCCGTAAAGAGGCGTCCCATTTGGCGCAGGGTCTCCCAAAGGGAAGGGAGCACGTAGTCGTTTCGCACCGAAAAATAGGCGACGATCCAAACAAGGGCCAAAAATACAATGGCTGCCGCCGAAAAAATAAGGTTTCTTTTTACCATTCAGGCCGTGTAGAAGAAGGCGTCCGACACCGTTTGTGTAAACTGCGGATCGACGGCGATAAGTTCCTCCAAAAAGGTAATAACGCGCGCCTTGCAGTCTTCGGAACGGGTAAAGCCGACCGAACAATTTTCGATCACCTGCGCGGTGAGGTTGCCCGCGTTCAGCGAGGGCGTCGCGCCGGCCGCATAACAATCGGCAAGCAGGGCGACCACGTCCTGCGCGGCGGTCTGCGAAAGATAGGCGCCGCTCTCCTCCATATACTCGATCATCTGCCCCACGGCCGCGCTGTCCGATCGGATGACCGACGTTTTTGCCACCATAACGGCCTGCGGATAGCCGTTTTCACCATAGAGCGCCTGCAGATCGCCCGCCATGACAAAGGGCACAGGCCCCTGCGACGTCCCCTTTATTTTGGCGCTTGCCGCAGGTTCGGGGCAGAGATAATAGTCGCACCCGCCGTCGGGAACGACGCCGCTCGACGCATCCCGGATGGGCTTTAAGTTGACCTTATCGGACGCGGGCGCGCCGTCGTTGGTGAGTATCGCATACGCAACGTCATTTTTGTTCAGCACCGACCGAAAGGTGAGCCCGGGCACGTTGGTGAGCTGCACAACGCCCACCGTCTTCCCGACGAGCAGCGAAAGATCGTCCGTATCCTCGACCGCGGGATTTTCCCCCGTGGTCAAAAGGTACATGTTTCCGTTTGTGACGGTGCCGAGCATCTGATAGGTCTCGCCCGTCCCCAGCAGATTCGCCGCCGCGTTGACGGGCAGCACGCAAAAATCGGCGGTCGGCGTTTCGCCGGTCACCTGCGCCGTAATGACGGCAGAGGCGACGATGTGATAGTTGAACCGACTGTCCTCCGTCTTGGCGATCGCATTCGCCAGTGCAAGCGCGGGCGCGCCGTCCGGTGCGTACACGGTGTAGCCCTTTTCCCCGTCGTCGGCGCAGGCGGCCATGCCCGCCACCGCCGCGCCGCCCACAACGAGCGCGAGGACCGCAGCAAAGAGTTTTTTCATAGATCCCTCCGAATCGATCAAAATTTACTAAATAAAGTTTTTGCCGTAACGCCGCCGAGCTGGCCGATCCTGCCCGTCAGCGCATTGACAACGGAGACGGGCGCGTCCAGCACGACGCAGAGGACGGACACCCCTTTTTCGCGGTACGGGATCCCCATGCGGCCGACGATATATTCGCCCGCCTCCGAAAGATATGCGTTTAATTTTTCCGTTTCGTCGCGCCGTTCCACGACGACCGACAGTACGGCGATGCGTTTTTCTTCCATTCTCTCTCCCCGCCGCGCCCGCGGCACAACAAAAAATCCCTCTGCCGAAAGACAGAGGGAGACGGCGCGCAACGGCGCGCGAACATTTCATTGCGTCTCCTTTGCAGTCAGAGCCCCCTCTTTCCGTTCAGGCAAAATGAGTATACCACGCAGCATGTCCGATGTCAAGCGTTTCGCGGCGGTTTCCCGCGCCGCACTTTTTCGGATACCGCGGCAACAGATGCCGCGCCCGCCCCGCCGTTCGTTAAAACCTTCCCCGCACCGGGACGGCCGCGTCAAAACTGCACGAACTTCCCACCGCGCGCCGCGCAAAAAAGTTTTACCAAAACGAAAGACATCCCGCAGACTTTGCGGGATGCCCCTCAGCGCATGCGGCGCATGTGCCGCACGAGATATCTTACTTTTGGTCGGGCGTATGCCATCTCCAATTCTGGATCTCGGGCAGATCTTCGCCGTACTCCGCAATGTAGTTGCGGTGCTCGACCAGCTTGTCGTTCATCATCTGCACCAGGAAGGAACCTTTGTTGCCCAGCTGCGGCAGGCTCATCATTGCCTCGCGCACCAGATGGAAGCGGTCGATATGGTTTTGTACGCGCATATCGAAGCCCGTGGTGATCGTGCCCTCTTCCATGTAACCGAACACCTTGATGTTGCGGTTGTGGCGGGTGTAGGTGAGCTCGTGGATGAGCTTGGGATAGCCGTGGTATACAAAGATAACGGGCTTATCCTTGGTGAAAATGGCGTCGAACGCGCTGTCTCTGAGGCCGTGCGGATGATTCTCGTGCGAGTCGAGTTTCATCAGGTCGACGACGTTGACAAAGCGGATCTTTAAATCGGGCATGTAGTCGCGCAGAATGGTGGTCGCGGCCAACGCCTCGATCGTGGGCGTATCGCCGCAGCAGGCCATAACGAGGTCGGGCTCTTCCCCGGCGTCGTTCGAAGCCCAAGGCCATACGCCGATACCCTGCGTGCAGTGCTTGACCGCCTGGTCCATGGTGAGCCACTGATAGGTAGGATGCTTGCTGGCCACGATAACATTGATATAGCCCTTGCTCTTGATGCAGTGGTCGAAGCAAGAGAGCAGGCAGTTGGTATCCGGCGGCAGATAGCAGCGGATGACGTCTGCCTTTTTGCAGGTGACGTGATCGAGGAAGCCGGGATCCTGGTGCGTAAAGCCGTTGTGATCCTGCTGCCATACGTTGGATGTAAGAATAAGGTTCAGCGACGAAATATCCTGTCTCCAGGGCAGTTCGTTGGTCACCTTCAGCCACTTGGCGTGCTGCGAGACCATGGAGTCGACGATACGGATGAACGACTCGTACGAGGCAAAGAAGCCGTGGCGGCCGGTGAGGATATAGCCTTCGAGCCAACCTTCGCACATATGCTCGGAGAGGAACGCATCCATGATGCGGCCCTGCGGCGCAACATTGTCGTCTTCGACGAATACGCAGTCTTCGGGAGCGGGCTCATCGTAAATTTTTGCCTCGAACGGACGGGACGAAACTTCAAACGCCGCGTACATGCGGTTGGACATCGACTCGTCGGGGCCGAACATACGGAAGTTGCGGCTCTCTTCGTTGAGTTTGAGAACGTCGCGGATATAGTTGCCGAGTTCCAGCATATCCTGCGCCTTTACCGTGCCGGGCGCATCCATTTTTACGCCGTACTTGGTAAAGTCGGGCAGGCGCAGATCTTTTAACAGCTTGCCGCCGTTGGTATGCGGGTTGGCCGAAATACGGTGATCGCCCGTGGGCGCCAGCGCGCGCAGTTCGGGTTTTAACTTATAATCTTCGGTAAAGAGCTCTTCGGGTCTGTACGAAAGCAGCCATTCCTTTAACAGCTCGAGATGTTCGGGCTTGTCCATGGTGATGGGCACCTGGTGCGCGCGATAGCTGCCCTCGATGTGCTTGCCGTCGACGACCTTGGGTCCCGTCCAGCCCTTGGGCGTGCGCAGGATGATCATGGGCCATACGGGGCGCTCGGTGCAGCCATCTTCGCGCGCCTTTCTCTGGATCTCCTTGATCTCTTTGATGCACTTATCCAGCGTTTCGGCCATCTTTTTGTGCATGGACATGGGCTCGTAACCCTCCACAAAGTAGGGCTTGTAACCGCAGCCGTGGAAAAAGCTCTTGACCTCGTCTTTGGAAATACGCGCAAATACGGTGGGATTGTTGATCTTGAACCCGTTGAGGTGCATGATGGGAAGCACCGCGCCGTCCGTTACGGGATTTAAGAACTTGTTGGAATGCCATGCCGTTGCAAGCGGACCGGTCTCCGCCTCGCCGTCGCCGACGATGGTCGCCGCGATGAGGTCGGGGTTGTCGAACACCGCGCCGAACGCATGCGCAAGCGAATAGCCCAGCTCGCCGCCCTCGTTGATGGAACCGGGCGTTTCGGGTGCAACGTGCGAGGAAATGCCGCCGGGGAAGGAGAACTGCTTGCACAGTTTGGTCATGCCCTCTTTGTCTTCGGAGACATTGGGATATACCTCGCTGTACGTTCCTTCGAGATAGGAGTTAGCGACGAAGAAGTTGCCGCCGTGGCCGGGTCCGGAAAGAAGGATCAGATCAAGATCGAACTTTTTAATGACACGGTTCAAGTGCACGTAGATGAAATTTTGCCCGGGTACGGTACCCCAATGGCCTACGATCTTCTTTTTGACCTGATCGCGGGTAAGAGGCTCTCTTAAAAGCGGATTTTTCAGCATGTACAGCTGGGCCGCCGCCAGGTAGTTGGCAGCGCGCCAATAGGCATCCATCTTTTTCAGATACTCTTCCGTCAAGGGCTTCTTTTCGGGAATTTCGTTGCTCATGGTATCCTCCTGAATTTTTGCATAGTTTTGCGTATAACTATTATAAGACAATCGGAATGGCTTGTCAATCACCAATTAGAAAATTTTTGATATTTTCTGCAAATTGTTTACGTTTTATGTGAAAATCGTGTGTCAATGCGGCTGTTTTGTGCGGTTCGGCATACAAAAGCACCGTTTTTTGCGCAAAAGCGGAAATGCCCGCCCGTTTTTTGCCGCCGAAGGGCCGACCGGAGCACAAACCTCGCGAAAAAGCAGCAGGCCGCGCGCGCCCCGATCGGTACAGCGGAGGGTCCCGCGCAAACCTCCGCGGGCCGGCCGCAATGCGACGGACGCAAGAGAGGGAGCGGCGCCCGCTCCCTCTTTTCAGCTTAAAAATCCCTTTATGATCTGCTCTTCGGCCTCCTGCTCGGTCAGGCCGAGCGTCATCAGTTTTAACAGCTGATCTCCGGCGATCTTGCCGATGGCCGCCTCGTGGATAAGCTCGGCGTCGACGCAGTTGGCCGCCAGCGCGGGGACCGCCGTCACACGCGCGTCGTCCATAATAATGGCGTCGCACTCGCTGTGGCCGTGGCAGCGCGTGTTGCCGTCGATATGCAGATCGAGCTGCTGCAGCGAAGTTCCCGCCGCCACCGATCGCGACACCACGTCCGCCCCCGCCCCGTCGCCGTTGAGCGAGACGCTGAAGTTGGTCTTTGCGTACTGTTTGCCGTGCGTATAAATTTTTTCGCGGATCACGAGTTCCGCGCCGGCGGCCAGCGCGGCGTTGGTCGTGCGGACGGTGGAATCGACCCCCTTGATCTGCGTCGTCTCCATTTCGAGACGCGCCCCCTCCTCCAGCACGATGTCGGTCTGCGGGTTCATCACCTTTTCGCCGTTGCCGTCACCGGAAGCGTAGTGCTTTTCCACATACTTCACTCTGGCGTTTTTGCCGACATGGAAGGTATGCACGCCGCTGTGCTCGGCCGTCTGCGTTCCGCAGTTGTGGATGCCGCAGCCCGCAATGATCAGCACGTCCGCGCCCTCTTCCACATAAAAGTCGTTGTATACCGTTTCGCGGTAATCTGACTGCGTAATGACGACCGGGATGTGCACGCTCTCGCCCCTGGTTTGCGATGAGATAAAGATGTCCACGCCGGAATGCCCGTCTTGGCGCGGTTCGATGCGGATATGCGGCGTGCTGCGCCGTCCCTCCGATTCGCCGTTTTTGCGAAGGTTATAGGCGCCGTCCGGCACCCGATGCAGGTCGGCGATCTGCATCAACAGCATTTTTTCGAGTTCGTCCATAAAAAACCTCTCTGTGCGGCACACCTTACCCCTGCAGGGCGGCGCATACCCTGCCGGAAAGCAACCCGGGGAGCACCTCTTCGCGCGGGCCGGTCTTGGTGACCTTGCCGCCCGCAATGACCACGATCGTATCGGCAATGTTTAAAATGCGCTCCTGATGCGAGATGATGAGAATACTTCCCTGCGTTTTGGAATACGTCTTTTCGAATACGGAGATCAGGTTTTGGAAGCTCCACAGATCGATGCCCGCCTCCGGCTCGTCGAATACCGAAAGTCGGGTGCCGCGCGCCAGCACGGTGGCGATCTCGATGCGCTTCAATTCCCCGCCCGAGAGCGAGGCGTTTACTTCGCGGTCGATATAGTCGCGGGCGCAAAGGCCCACCTCGGAGAGATAGGCGCAGGCCTCGCCGACGCTGATGCGCTTGCCCGAAGCCAGCGAAATAAGATCTTTTACCGTTATGCCCTTAAAGCGCACGGGCTGCTGAAAAGCGTACGAAATGCCGCGGCGGGCGCGCTCGGTCACCGACAGATCGGTGATATCTTCGCCGTCAAAATATACGCGCCCCTGCGTGGGCCTGAGAATGCCCGCCACGATCTTGGCGAGCGTAGACTTCCCGCCGCCGTTCGGCCCCGTGATGGCCACGAACCGATCGCCGACGGAGAGCGACACGTCGTCGAGAATGCGTTTTTTCTCCCCGTCCTCCTCGGCGACATAGCTGATATTTTTTAATTCCAACATTTGTTTTCTCCACACCGCCGCGGCGCAGGCAAAGGGCCTCACGCCTCGCGTCGGCACTGCGCATTATAGCACATTATGCGCAGATTGTCTATTAAAATTCGGTCGTACGGCTCGCGGCGTACCGTAAAAAACGCCCGCGGCGGGGCGGGCGACGGCATAAGCCGAAAGCGGCGCCGTTTACCGGCGCAAGCGCAGCAGCCAATCGTGCAGGGCGGCACGGAAGTTTTGCTTTGTGTGTGCAATCGCCTCGTCCACCCCTTCGCCCGGACGGTTGACGGCGATCACTTCGAATGCGGGGCGTTCCCACTCGTTTACGCCGCAAAAGGCCGTAAACGGTTTTCCCGCGCTGCGCTCCCACAGCGCCTGCACGACTTTGCCGCAGCGCGTCTGCCCGTCGATCTTGCCTTCGCCGGTGAGAATGATGTCGGCCGCCGCAATTTTGCGATCGATCGAGCAGAGCTCAAAGAATACGTCCGTTCCGCTGCGCGTGTCGCCGCCCAGGAAAAAGGCGACGCCCGCGCCCAGGCCGCCCGCTGCACCCGCGCCGCGCACCCCCTCCACGGGTCTGCCATAGCGGGCGCAGAGAGACGCAAAATGTCTGAGCCCCGCATCCAGCACGGCGATCTGTTCGTCCGAGGCACCTTTCTGGCGCGCGTAGACGGCTGCCGCACCGTTGCTCCCGTACAGATCGTTGCCGACGTCGCACAGCGCCGTCACGCGAACGGGGAGCCGTTCGGCGGGGAATTTTATTTCGGCGATCTCGCACAACGTACCGCCCGTCGGTACAAACACGTCGCCCGCGGCATTATAAAAGCGCACGCCCAGCGCCGCCGCCATGCCGCAGCCCGCATCGTTGGTAGCGCTCCCGCCGAGGGCGAGCAAGATCCGCCTTGCGCCTCCCGCCGCCGCGGCGGCGATCTGTTCGCCCACGCCGAATGTGGTGGTATGCGTCGCGTCGCGCGGAGAGGCGAGCGCCAGCCCCGCCGTCTGCGCCGTCTCGATAAAGGCAGTATCTCCCGCCGCCGCATACTGCGCGCGCACCGTCTGAAAGTTGGGACCGGTAAACTCCCCGCAGACGCGCCGCGCGCCCGTGTTTCGCACAAAGCAATCCAAACTGCCCTCGCCGCCGTCCGCCAGCGGACAGCAGTCGACCGACGCCTCGGGCAAGCATGCGGCGATCTCCCCGGCGGCAATCTCGCAAAATTCTTCACCCGTAAGGCTGCCCTTAAACTTATCGGGCGCCAGCAGAAAACGGAGTTTACTCATACAGATGCTCCAGCGCCCTCGTCTTTTTTTGCCAATATGCCCTGAAATACGGGCCGCCGCGGATGCGGAAAGGGTTCCCTCCGGCAGCGTTCAACCATTCGTCCACAAATTGTTCTTCCATGTCAAAACACAGGCGGGACGCCCTTTCGAGCGCCTCCCCCCGCGCCTTGCGCGCGGCCTCGAAAAAGGAACGCTGCAGCTCGGCGCGGCGCCGGAAGTAGGCGGCCGTATCGATGTTGCCGCTCATGATGTGCCGATGCAGCCGCTCCCGCCGGAGCCAATAGGCGAGCGCCGTTTTTTCGTCTTCGGGCAAAACGGATGCGGAAGGCGCCACAGGCTTATAGAGCGAAAGACAGGGAAAGGAGGCGCCCGTAACAAAATAGCACGCCCCGAGCTCACCGAAAAAGCTGCCCGTCGTATGGTCGCCGAAGGCGTTGCCCGCATGCATGCACACGCTTGCCGTGGAGCTGCGGTTGCAGGTGACGCGGTCGGAGGCATGCGACGTGAGCGCGCGGTAGAACCGTTCGCAGACATCCCCTTCGCCGCCGACGATCTCCGACGCCTGCCGCTTGCGGCGCTCTGCCCCGGCAACGGCTGTGAACAGTCTGTTTTCGAAGGTCCTTTTATAGTCGGTCCCGGGCGCAAGCGACGACTGCACATAGTCGGCGCGCGCATGCATGCAGTTGGAAATGGCCTGCACGTCGGCCGCGCGGGAGAGCACCCATTCACGCCCTGCCGTCTCCAGGATCCACGCCTCGCCGGGATCTGCCAGCAAAAAGGCGTTGTCGTAGCGGAAGGTCTTATCGAAGGCGCAGTTCCCCCCCTGGCCGTACCGCACAAGCAGCGACACGATGCACTCCGCCGCCTGTTTGGCCGTTGTGCAGCGCTCCAGCGCCAGACGCACCAGGTCCATGCCCAACAGCCCCTCACGCCTTTCGTAGCCGCGTCGGTTGAATACGGCCTCGTTGCCGACGGCCAGTCCGAACGCGTTCCAGCCCATTTCGGCACCCCACGTCCACACCGGCTTCAGAAGCACGCAGGCGTGCGTGTGCTCTGCCTGCGGCAAGCTTACATAGGTCGCCCTTACCGTTTCGCCCGCGGCATGGTCGGCCGCCGGGCAGCGGATCATCAGATGCGCCTCGTTGGGTGAGCGATCGCTGTTTTTGCCAAAAAAGGAACGCCCGTCTCTCTTACAATAGACCGTATCGCACATATCCGACCTCCACGGCGCCGCGTCAGCGGCCGCCCTCTGCGGGAGGGTCCTGCGGCCCGCCCGGAAATTCGTCAAAGTCGATCTTGCCCTCTTCGGCGCTGCCCTGTCCGTTCTGCACCCTGCGCGCGGCAAGCTTTTTGCGGCGGCTGCGAACAGACAAAAACACAATGCAGAACACGGCAGAACCCAGCACCGAAAGCACCAGCAGAATGAGCGCGGTGCGCAGTACGGGACCGACCACGTCGTACGGACTGAACGGCACGTTCAAGATTTCGTGCTCGGTGATGGTAAACGTCAGCTCTCCCATGGGCAGACCGTTGCGCTCGAAGGTATACGCATCGTCGACGGCGGTAAACTGCAGCGAACTGTCGGTAAGATAGTACGGCGTCTCCACGCGAATGGCGATCTCGCCGAACCCGGCCCAATGCTGCGCCGGCGAAAGCAGATATTCAAAGTAATAACGCGGCTGCGAACTGCCGTATATGGTGGGAAAGAGGGGCGCGGTGACCGTGTTGACGACCGACGCATGCGCGGGGATCGTGACATCGTACTCGTACCAAAGCATGAGATAGTCCGAAAGGTCCTCGCTGCGCATACTGCCGGCTTGCGCCGTATCGGAGAGCATGGCGACGAAGGCGTTGTACCAATCGATCTCGCCGACGTCGCAGGCGGGGTCGTACAGCGCGCGGGCAAGCGCACCGAACGTAGTGCGTTCTATCTCCGGCGCAGATAAAATTTCGCCGTCCGGCTGTCCGCCGAAGGCGCCGGGCGACGCATACACGCCCGCCTCATACCGATCGAGCGGATCGCCCACCACATACAGCACGATCTGCTGCGCTTCGCCGGACGGGACGCGCGCGTACAGCTCGCCGCGCCCGTCGCGGATATCAAATTCGCTGTCCGACGCGATATACACCTTGCTGCGGGAGGGATTTCCCTCGAACGTAAACGTAAAATAGCGCGTTTCGTCCGCCGCGGCTACCTCGTACGTGTACTGCGTAACGGGCGTAGACTCCCTGAAAAAGGCGTCCGTGCGCCGCTCGTCGCACGGGAGCTCGTCTCCTACGGAAAACGTGCCGCCGTATATCCGATCTTTATGGTAGGTATGCCGCTGTCTGCGCGACACCGCCGCGCCGTCGAGGGTGATTGCATACGCCTCTTCGGCGGGGATATCCGTAAGGTACTGCGGCGCGTAACCGACGGGGAAAAACAGCGTCATGACGACCGCGTCATCGGTAGGATTGTAAAAGGTGTACGACGCGGTGACGGACGATTCGCCAAGGTCACCGCTGACGGGATCGGGCAGCTGCGAAATTTTCAGCGTGAGATCTTCGCGCGCGACCTCGATCGGACAGTCGCCGTCGGAAAACTGCCCCTCCGCCACAACGACGCCCGAGCCGTTTACCCCCGCCCAATAGGCGGGCGCGGAATTGGCGGAAGCGCGCACCGTACGCCCCCCGAGGATCGTTATCCCCGCCGCCGTTGCGGGCAGCGCCAGCAATACGGCGCCCAATGCCCTTGTATTCATCCCTTTCCCCCCTTTGCGCTCGTTTCGCCGTCCTTCGGCATGGGAAACTCCGCCCAAAAACAGCTCCCCTTACCCACTTCGGAGATCACGCCGAACGGGCACTCGTGCTGCTGCAAAATATTCTTTACGATCGACAAGCCCAAGCCCGTTCCGCTGACGGGACGCTTGTGCGTCTTTTGGGAACGGTAATACCGGTCCCAGATGGTAGCGATCTCGTCCGGGGGGATACCCTTGCCCGAATCGATCACTTCAAAACGGGCGGCGTTCCCCTTGCGGTACAGTTTTACACGCACCAGCTTGTCGGCACCCGTATAGTTGACCGCGTTCCCGATGAGGTTGTACATGACCTGCTCGATGCGGTCGCGGCTGCCGCAGGTGTACAGATCGTCCTCTACCCTGGCCTCGATGCGGTACGCCTCCGTCTCGCGCAGGTAGTCGAACCTGCCGGCCACGCGGTACACCTCTTCGGAGAGGTTAAATACCGTCCGCTCCTCCTTTGACATGCCGGCTCGCAGCCTGGATAGATCGAGCAGATCGCCCACCAGCAGGGTGAGCCGGTCGCATTCGTCGATGATGACCTGTGCGTTGGCGTCGCGCTTCTTTTTATCGTCGCCCGAAATTTCGCGGATCATGGAGGCGTACGCCTTTATCATGGTCAGCGGCGTTTTAAAATCGTGCGAAACATTGGCGATCAGCTCCTTCTGCATGGTATCCGCCTTGGAAATTTCCGAACGCGCATACTCAAGCGCCTCGGAGAGTTCGCGCAGCTCCGCACAATAGTAGTCCTTTTTAAAATGCAGGTCGTAATTGCCGCGCGCAAGCTCTTTGGCGCGCTCCGTGACCTCGGTGATCGGCTTGGTGATGAGCGGCGCGACAAATCCGCTGGCCGCAAACGAGAGCACGACGGCCGCCAGCGCCGTGATCAGCGAAAGCCACCGCAGCCCCGATTCCAGACCGAGAATGGGTTCGACCGAGGCGGAAACGTACAAATACGCCTCGCGCTGACCGACGGCGACGGCCTGCGCATAAGCCACCGAATCGTCTGAACGCAAATACGAGGGCAGCTCCCCCCGGCGCTGTTTTTCCTGCAGGGCGGAAGCGAGCTCGGGATATACCGACTCGGTAAAGTCGAACACGCTTTCGCCGTCCTCGTAAAACAGGCTTACGCTGAGCCCGTAATTGTTGGCGATGTCGTACAGCCGTCGGCCGAGCGTTGTGGTGTCCTGCTGCCCGTCTTCGAGCTGCTCCGTCATCTGTGCGCAGGCGCTGTCCAGCGAACGCAGCGCCTGTTCGCGGTACTGCTGCGTGACAAGAGAGTTCTGCACCAGCACGAACAGCACGACGACCACCAGCGAAAATACGGAGAAGGCAAACCATAAAACGAGGTTGAGACTTTTTCCCGACCTCGCCCCGCGATGTTGCCGTTCCTTTGCCATAAACACCCCTTCGTCCGCCCGCCGGCGCACACGTGCGCACTTATCGATCGCGGCGCCGCCCTTTGTAGCCGCGCGCCGTTCACGCCGCACGGCCCGAAAGCAGCCTTTGCTTGCCGGCGGCCTATGTATTACGCCTCGAACTTATACCCCAGGCCGCGCAGCGTTACGATAAACTTGCGATATTCCTTTAAATTGCCGCGCAGCATCTTCACATGCGTATCCACCGTGCGGTCGTCGCCGTAAAAATCGTAGCCCCAAACCTTGTTTAAAAGGCGTTCGCGCGTAAGCGCCACACCGTTGTTCTGTACAAAGTAAAACAGCAGTTCGTACTCCTTGGGCGTGAGCTCGGCGCGCTCGCCGTTGACGGTGACGTTGCGGCCGGTGATATCGATGCGCAGCCCCTCGAACTCGTATACCCGGCCCTCCTCCGGCCGCCCGGGCTTGCCGCGTTTGAGTACGGCGTGGATGCGCGCCATGACCTCTTTGGGCGAAAACGGCTTTGTAACATAGTCGTCCGAGCCGATCTCAAACCCGAACAGCTTGTCGTATTCCTCCCCTCTGGCGGAGAGCATGATGACGGGCGTCTGCTTGAATTTTCGGATCTCTTTGACGGCGGAAAATCCATCCAGGCGCGGCATCATGACGTCCATCAGAATGACGTCGTAATCGTTTTCGCGGCACATTTTAACGGCCTCCATGCCGTCCTGTGCCTCGTCTGCCGTTCCGCCCTCAAATTCCACATACTCGCGGAGCACTGCGCGGATCATCTCTTCGTCGTCTACGATCAGGACCTTCATCTGTTCTTCCTCCTGTATAATAAAGTATAAAAGCGTTCCTTTAATAGCGCTTTATCGTTTTGTGAAAATTATGTGAAAACACAGTACGATCGTGAGCGATTTGAGTATACCATATTTTTCGCCTGTGCGCAAGACGATTTTTTAGAAAAAATACGAACGAATGTTTGACTTTTTGTCCGCGACGTGCTACAATGGCGGTATGATCTCGGAAGAAACTCTGCGCATTTTAACGGAGAGCGCCAAGTACGACGTATCGTGTTCCTCCTCGGGCAGCGGACGCGTCAACGCGGGCGGGTTGGGCAACGGCATGCCGGACGGCTGCTGTCATTCGTTTACGCCGGACGGGCGCTGCATTTCGCTGCTGAAAATTTTGTTGAGCAACGACTGCGTGTTCGACTGCAAGTACTGCTCCAGCCGCCGCAGCGCAGACGTACGCCGCGCCGTCGCCACGCCGGAGGAGATATGCCGGCTGACCGTGGCCTTTTACAAGCGCAACTATATCGAGGGGTTGTTCCTCTCTTCCGCCGTCCTGCGCTCGCCGAACTATGCCATGGAGCAACTGGTACAAACGGTAAAACTGCTGCGCACCAGGTACGCCTTTTACGGCTATATCCACTTAAAGGGCATTCCCGGCGCGGACGAGTCACTGGTGCGCGAGGGCGCGCGCTACGCCGACCGCATGAGCTACAACATAGAACTCCCCTCCGAGGAAAGCTTAAAGCTGCTTGCGCCGCAAAAGAGCAGACAGGCGCTTTTGCAGCCTATGCGGCAGCTTTCGCTGGAGCGGACGCAATTTTGCAGGGAGGGCCGCCGCGGGCGCTTTTTGCCCGCCGGGCAGACGACGCAGATGATCGTGGGCGCCTCGCCCGAGCGGGACGGTCAGATCCTGCGCCTGGCACAGGGGCTGTACCGCACGGCGCAGTTGAAACGGGTTTACTACTCCTCCTATATCCCCGTCGTGCACGACCCGCATCTGCCGGCCGTGTCAAGCCCCGCCCTGCGCGAACATCGGCTGTATCAGGCAGACTGGCTGCTGCGCTTTTACGGATTCAACGCCGAAGAGCTTGTTTCCGCGGAGGACGATCTGTGCATGGAGCTTGATCCCAAGTGCGCATGGGCGCTGCGGAACATGCAGCTGTTCCCCGTAGAGGTCAACCGCGCCCCGACCGAACTGCTGCTGCGCGTACCGGGGATCGGCGCGCGCAGCGCACAAAAAATTGTAGCGGCGCGGCGGTATACGACGCTCACGTTTGAACATTTAAAAAAGATGCGCGTCGTGCTGAAGCGTGCACGGCACTTCCTGACGGCGGACGGAAAATTTTACGGTGCCAAAAACGAAACGGCCATCCGCGGCCTGCTGGCCGCAGGCGAACGGGCGGACGGGGCGCAGCAGCTGGACCTGTTCGAGACAGCGCTGACTGCACGGACGGGGGAACTATGATCTATCTGCTCGACGGTAAAAAAGAGACATTTTTGACCGCTTTTCTGCTTGCCTACCGCGACGAGGAGGCGCTGTTTGCAGAAAAAGTCTTCCAACTTGCGCTGGGGCAGCGCCCGGTGCGGGTACAGGCCGACCCCGCACGGGCAAAACGCGCGGAACAGCGGCTGCTGCAGCTGGACGCGCGCTGCATGCGCGACCTGGATCTGCTGCTGCGCAGCGGCGAGACGCGGCGGCTGCAGATCGCGCTGGCGTACTTTCGCCTGATCGCCGCCCGCAAGGGACCCGTACGCGGCATGGCGGCGGAGGACGCCGTTGCCGAGGCCTGCGACTGCATGCGACGAGTCACGCTGGAGGCGCATCGGTTAAAGGGATTTGTCCGCTTTTCCGAAAGCGCAAGCGGCGCACTGTATGCGCCGCTTGCGCCGGACAACGACGTATGCGACCTGCTGATGCCCCACTTTTGCCTGCGCCTTGGAAAGATCCCCTTTGTCCTGCACGACGTCGCGCGGCAAAAAGCCGCCGTGTGGGACGGACACAGCCGTTTTTCGGCGCCGCTGGAACGGGCGACCGTCCTGCTTTCCGCCGACGAAGACGGATGGCAGGCGCTCTGGAAGCGGTACTACCGCAGCGTAAACATTCCTTCGCGCGAGCGGATCCGACAAATGAAGCAGTACTTGCCCGTGCGCTATTGGAAATTCATGCCGGAGATGCGCGACTGATCTCCCGACGGCGCATTCCTTAAAAACACGACCGCCCGCCGCACGTGCAAAATCGGCCACAAAAGCCGACAAACCAACGTATTTTCACTTGCTTTTTTGTGGGAGGTGTGCTACAATCACTGCAAAACTTTGATACGGGACCGGCTATGGATAAGACGACATTTAAACACATGATGAGCAATCGCGAGCGCCTCCCCGACCCCATGCGCGCGAAAAAAGAGATCGTGGGATATCGCCGCGCGGGCACGAGCGGATTAAAATTTTCGGAACTTTCGCTTGGGTTTTGGCACAATTTCGGCAGTTTCGACTCGTTTGAAAACATGCGCGACATGGTGTTTACCGCCTTCGACAGCGGGATCACCACGTTTGACGTCGCCGACAACTACGGCCCCCGCAACGGCAGCGCGGAAGAGAACTTCGGAAAGATCGTAAAAGAAAATTTCCGCAATTATCGCGACGAAATGCTGATCGCCACCAAGGCGGGCTTCCCCATGTGGCCCGGGCCGTACGGAAACGGCGGCACCGCAAAGCACCTGACGGCCGCCCTCAACGGCAGCCTTGCACGTCTCGGGCTGGACTATGTGGATATTTTTTATCATCACAGGCCGGATCCCGATACCCCGATCGAGGAAACGTGCTACGCCCTGCACCGCCTTACCGAACAGGGAAAGGCGCTGTACATCGGCGTATCCAACTATTCCGCCGAACAGACGCTTGCGGCGTTGAAGGTGTTCCGCGAGCTGCATACTCCCTTTTTGGTCAACCAGGCGTGCTATAACCTGCTCGACCGCACCATCGAACGCAACGGATTAAAGGAAGCGGCCGAAGAAGAGGGTTTTGCCATCGTAGCCTATTCGCCGCTGGCGCAGGGCCTGCTGACCGACCGCTATGCCAACGGCATTCCCGCCGACAGCCGCATGAAGAAGAGCTGGACGCTGAAAGAAGAGGCGCTTACCCCTGCCCTGCAGCAAAAACTGCAGGCACTGCGCAACATTGCGTGCGAACGCGGGCAGACGCTGCCGGAACTTGCGCTTTCGTGGACGCTGAAGGACCGCACGATCGCCAGCGTGATCGTGGGAGCCTCCTCCTCCGCACAGCTTACGGACAATTTGCAGATCAACTGCTCGTTTACCGAAGAAGAACTGCGCAAAATAGAGGATATCTGCAACCGCTGACGCGCGCGACGCGGCCGAATGCCGCAACAAAATAAAAACGGCTGCCGGCGGGCAGCCTGTTACGGAAGGCTGGCGGAGCGGTCGAACGCGGCGGTCTTGAAAACCGTTGATGCGCAAGCATCCGGGGGTTCGAATCCCTCGCCTTCCGCCAGACAGAGTCGCGTTTGAACCCGCGGCTCTGTTATTTTTGTATCAAAGGTGTCGCCTGTATTGTCGTAGACACCGAAGTCTATACTCCAAAGCTATCTGATTTCTATCTCACGCAAAAAAGAGACAAATACGGCAACTTTACAAAATAGGCAGTCACCGCCGACTATTTATTTAGTTCTCCAAATTTTGCCGTTTCGGGAGGCTTAGTGTAGCACAGCTTTCGCGGAAGTCAATGCGAAAAAATATCACTGAAAAATAGAATATCTTTGAGCCGTCAAAGCCGGGAAGAATTATCTTCTCGGCTTTTTCTTTTGCTCTGAAATTCACTTTACTTCAATGCAATATTTTTTCGTTGGTCATTGACTTCCGTGTCACCAAATCAAAGTAAACAGACCTCTGCTCAATCGGTGCTACTCCGCCTCCGCCGAAAGGCAAAATAAAATTTGGAGGTAAACTCTATGAAAACCAAAGTTTCCAATTTCACCGAGTTCAGAGCGTATTATCTCTCTGAATTTGAACTATACGATGGCGAAGCATTCATCACCTTCAATATCGTCGGCATCGACCTTGACCGTAACGAAGTTCAGGTTGCCGTAACGGATAGAGGCAGGATCAGCGTTGTAACGTATGACCTCTTGACGGATAAAAACGGCAGACTTTACTTCGAGTACGGCGTCTTGTTCGAGCGCGTATATCTGGACGAGTTTGAGGAGGCAGCGTAATGAAACTAACCCTCTCCAATATCAAAGCCATCAAGCGGGATACGGAAAGCCAGCTCACAAAGCGCGTGTGCAATTACGTTATCTCCCGCTGGGGTGATTACGACGATAAAAAACATATCTTCACGGACGTACTGCATTACGGCTGTCAGTCAGGCGTTGTCGGCGAACTCATCTACTATTCGGACACGGTGCGTTTCTATAAACAGTACAGGCAGGAAATCAATGCGCTGCTGTACGAACTTATGGACGGAACGGGACTTTACGCTCCCTCCGAACTATTTGGCGACAAGTGGGATAAAGAAGATCCTCTTGCGCAGGACAACTTCAATCAAAACCTGCTGGCGTGGTTCGGCTTTGAAGAAACACTCCGCAGCATCGGTTACAACTTTGAAACATTAGAAAATTGCATTTAAGGAGAAAACACTATGAAAGACAAGAACATTGCGAAAAAGGAAACGGCTATCGAGCTTCTGAAAGAGATGGATATTTATACCCCGTACATAAAGGGCTTTGAAGAGAAAGGCTTAGTATGTTTCTTTGAGAATTACGGCGGCTTTTGGATCGACCAAGAGCCTAAACTCTATGCCAAGATGAAAGAGCTGGAAAAGAAGCATAATTGCCTTGTATATGCCGTAACGCACGAATATACCGAGTTCGGCGAGTGCTATTCATTCCTCATCGTTACAGACTATAAGTCGGAATGGAAAACGCTTATGTACTCCGAGGGCAATCGCCATACGGCTTTCGCTTATGTCTGGAACAAAGACGACGATTGGTGCAGTGAGTTCGGCAACGTGACCGTACAGAGTTTCGGCGGTGGTATCCGCAGAATTGCGTGAGGTGAACGGACATGAAAGTATATCTTGTAAAACTCGATTGGTCTACAGAAGATAGCAACGACGTCGAACTGACCGTATATGGGACTTACGAGAAAGCCTATAACAAATTCAAGGAACTCATCGAAGCCGAGAAAAATCCGGAAAACTTATGGGTTGGCGAACTTGTGTGGAAAAACGGCGTGCTGGAAGACGACAAAATAGAGCTAGACTTTCTCGACCGCCTCAATGACACGGACGAAACCGAATGTTATTGGCTCATCAATGACACTTGGGACTTCGGCGTACATACCTTTATATCTATCGAAATCAAGGAGGTCTTGTAAAATGAAACCATTTAAGACGCAGGCGCATATCCACTCCCTCGACGGGGCTATGGACGAAATCACCGTTTTGGAAGAAATCGGCGACAACAAGTATCTGGTGGACTATCGCGGAGTGAAATGCTCCGCGATTTTTAATTGGTACAACTGCACCTACTACGCAGATGATATTTACGGAAAAATCAACACGGAGGTTAAAAACAATGGCTAAACTCGAAGAACTCAAAAAATATCTTACACATGAATTTTCATCTAGCAGCTACACCGGCGCAGATTACAAGACCTTTCAGACAAAGTATATCAACTACCTGAAAGCGATATGCCGCGAAAACCACTGGCGGCTCGTCAATGTCGGACGCAACCACTATTGTTTTTCCGCCTTTATCAAGAGCGGCGAGAACAAGTGCGTGTACATTTCCATATCTGACGTGCGCTACTTCACAAACGAATGGTACGGACATATCCTCATCCGAACGGCGAAAGACGAACAGGACTACCGAGGCGGCTTCAACCACTATACGACGCTTGAACATCTCGACGTCAAAGCGGCGGAACTGCTTGAAGACTTACCCTTTTAAGGAGGCATACGATGAAACTGAACTTGGAAGCAAAAACCAAAGAACAGCAGCGCATCAAAGCCTATCTTGAAGAAAACGCATCGGATATCCTTGCGGGGAAGATCAACAACGGCGTTCTCATCAAGAAAGACGGCAAGATCCTGCTGAACCGCAAAACGCTGGACGGTTTTATGTCTTTTGCAAGCGAAAAAGCAAAAAAGCAAGCCGAAAAAGGCGCGAGATACGCTATGGTCGAAGACAACGTCGTGTTCGGCTGGGCTGTCCACTATTTCGAAGAGGACAGCATTGAAGGCACACTCTTTAACGAGGACGGCACCGAATACAAGACGCAGCCCAAACCGGCAGCAAAGGTACCAACGGTGAAAGCGCAACCCAAACCGCAGCCCAAGCCGCAGATGTCCATGTTCGACCTTATGGGCGAAGACCTCGAAGGCAAGCCCGAAGACGACGAAGATACTATGCCGTCTGACGAAGAAATACAGGAGATCATGGCGGAAATCGCCGAGGAAGAAAAGGCTAAACAGCAAAAGCCCACGACCTCTCCCGTGTATCGGAAGTATCTGGATGTACAGGATAAGTATCCGCCAGCAATTATCGCAATGCGCTTGGGCGACTTCTATGAGGTGTTCGGCAAGAACGCAGAGGTGCTTGCAAGAGAACTTCCACTTACTCTTACTGGTAGGGATTGCGGACTTGAAAGCCGAGTGCCTATGGTCGGTTTCCCATACCACACCGCAGAGATGTACTTCGGTAAAATCTTAAGCAACGGGCATACGCTTGTCGTCATGGAAAATGACGACGAAGTGCGCGAACTGCCTTCTGCGCAGGGCGTTGACCTTGAAACGGGCGAGATACTCTCCGAAGAAGAAATGCGCGAATTTGACGGCGACATCGAAGAGCCGAAAGACCTTGACAATGACTTTGACACTTCCGCCTTCGACAAGAACGCACTTTGCAAGCTGGACGAAATGTTCGGCGACAAAATCACATTGAGGTAAAAGCTATGAATACAAATTATATAAAACCAATCCCCAAGAGGATCGAAAAACGTATCCTCGACTATGATGCAAAGAGCAACGATTACCGAGGCTTACGGTTCTATTCCTATCTTACCACGATACAAAAAGAACTCGTCAAGATCACCGTAGCTGTTCGCAATAAGAACAAAAAAATAAGGCTTATAAAGCAGGTAGCCATTCACGGCGTATACTCGGACAAGTGCCTTGTCAGGGATATGGAATATTCCTTTATGGGCAATTATCGTGTAGGCTGGTATGACGAAGGCATCAAATACCCGTACAATATGCGCCCCTTCTACAACGATGGCATATGGTACGCCGTGGACTTCAAATACTACAACCCATGGACGCACGTCATCAACCCGCAGTTCGCGCTTTCCCTTCCGCAGTTTCGCTATTCCGCCGTAGATATTCAGAATCCGCCTTGCATAATCACCTATCTTCGCACCTATCTCAAATATCCGCAGGTCGAATACCTTGTCAAAGCAGATCTGGGCAAATATGTCGGCAGCAAGATGATATTAAAGAAAATCGGCAGCGACAAAGGCTTCCGCAAATGGCTTATGGCGCACCGTGAAGAACTGATGAGGCATCGCTACTATGTTGATGTAGTCTTGCGCGGATACAGAACGGAAAAACCGCTTGAAACCCTGCAATCTTACCGCGAAGCGAAGATAAACTTACGGAACAATAATGCGCTTTCACCAATACGGGAACTTTTCAAAGGTACGGAGCGTGAGAAATTCTTCGATTACATATCCGAACAGAACACCAACGTCAATACCTATCTCGATTATCTCAAAGCTTGCCAATATCTCGGTCTGGATATGAACGAGAACAAGAATCGCTTCCCCCACGATCTCAAATATTGGCACGATATGCGTATCGATCAATACGCTACGGCACGAGCAGAGGCAGACAAAAAGGCAAGGCAGAAACTGTACGATAAATTCGCCGCCATTGCAGAAAAATATCTGCCACTTGAACACGATAAGCGCAGCGCCTTCGTCTGCATCATTGCCCGTTCTCCCGCTGACCTTATCCGCGAAGGTGAATTGTTAGATCACTGCTTAGGACGGATGAACTATGACCAACGTTTTATCCGCGAGGAATCGCTAATCTTCTTTATCCGCAAAAAGGAGCAACCCGATACACCGCTCGTTACGCTCGAATACTCTCTCCGCAACCATAAAGTCCTGCAATGCTACGGTGAGCACGACCACAAACCGAGCGAAGACATTCTGCACTATGTCAACAAAGTTTGGCTGCCTTACGCCAACAGAACCATTAAAAAACTTGCCGCATAGGAGGAATACACAATG